>JAZRCD010000347.1:0-16306 GCA_045635425.1 Ructibacterium sp.
TTTAGTGAGATGTGTTCGTTTCGAGATTCGGTAAGGCGGGAGCGTACTCCTTGTACGTGACTGTCTTGCCGAGTCGATGAAACGGGCGCAGATTGCTGAATTTTCAAGCACGACTGTACAAAAAAAGAGCACCCACTAAGGATGCTCTTCTTTTTTACAAACTCACTGCATTCACTGCCGCATCACTTCCGCGCCAGGTAAATGCGTCGTAAGGAGTGATGGCTTTTACGCCGTCAAGATCCAGAAGGTACATACCGTACCGCTCTGCCAAGTCTTTCGCAGGAATATACTTGATGCCGTTTTCTTCTACTACATCAAAGGTTTCCTCTGACAGACCCAGCTTCAGGGTTACCTTGCCGTTTCCTGCATCCACTACGGTTGCACCCAGGAAGGATGCCGCGTAATCAGCTACCACACCCTTGGCGCTTACCGCATTCTCGATGTGAGCACCACGGAGAAGTGCCATGCCGGTTTCCTCGTTGAAGATCAGGCTTCGGTCAACCTTATGGTCACGAATTGCCGCAAAGATTTCTACACGGCTGGCATAAAGAGGCTGAACCTGCTGAATCCGCATGGTGGGAATCTGCTTTTCTGCAGGGGTCACGATAGGACGGTTACCCTGAGGATTAGGAGTGGTACTGAGCTGGGATGTGAAACCATTGGTAACAAGGTATCCATCCTGATAGAACAAACTCTGGTTCATCTGTCCGGTGTATACGGCAGAGTTTCTGTGGGTGGTTCCTAAGAACTCCCAAGAATCGCCGTAGTCCTTGGAAACTGCCAAAGTGTAGTTGGTTCTGTTGAACTGGTATCTTGCACCCATATTCTGGGAGTCGTTGGACCAGGAAACGTAGATATCTTCCTGCATTTCGCCATTTTCATCAATGTAACGATGGGTATCCATACCGAAACAGTTCAGCGCCATAAAGAAGGGCGTGGACTTACTTTCGGTGTTCCATGTGTTACCGTTATCCAAAGACTCGAAGTAACGAATCATACCACGGTCGTTACGATAGTAGATACGAACCCAATCCTTGGTTGCAACAGGCTGAGGCTCCTGCATACAGCTGTCGCCCTGAGACTCAAAGCTGATATGAAGTCCGTGTTTCCATGTCATACCCTTATCATCACTGTACCACATCTCGGTATCACCTACGTTCTCGGATGTCAGATCATCATCACCTACGTAGAAGATACGACCAGGTTCCCCGTTGGGGCCGTCGGGAGACTGTGCCAGACCACCAACGGTGTTACAATATGCAGTTTTACCATTTTCCGGTTCCGGACCGAAGAGGTAACCTGCCGGTTCCCAACCAGAGGTAACTGTATCGGTTTTGTTAATCCAGAACTGCAACTGATACTTCTTCTGATTATTATCATTGTAGTAATCCTGACCCCAAGCGTGGATACCCTCATTCTTGTAGAGAGAGATCAGTTCGCCACTGTTCAGGCGAAGCATATGAGCACTGAACTTAGGCCATCCAAGTGCCTTCATATCTTCGGATTTCCATGTCTTACCATAGTCGGTGGTGGTATTTGCCACGGTCTGCTGGGTCATCCACATTTTTCCGTCGGAGTAGAAAACACCGGTGGTGTTACTTCCATTAAACTTGTCGCCATATGCATTGGCATCACGAACATCCAGCATGGGCTTTGCATCACCGCGATAGGTGAAGTTCTTCACATAAGCGGTGGCATCGGTGGCAATGAAACCAACCTTACCGCTGATATCCAGGGTATCCTTGGAAAGAACAGGCTCACCGTTTACATAAAGGGTAACCTTCTTATCGGTTTGCAGGGATCCCTTTTTCTGATGATCCATCTTGAGTTCCATTCGATAAGTCTTTCCAACTTCAAAATGATAAGGAACACTTACCTTGGTGCTGGAAGCATCGGATTCCTGTCTGTCTACAATTTCCATTTCGCCGGTGGCAAAGTTGTAACCTGCCTTAGAGTAGGTTCCTGCGGTGGAGTTGTTATAGAGCATCCACATACCGCCCTTTTCGCCTGCCTTGCTTACGGTGATATCTGCACCGAATTCGGTCTTACCACTGTATGCAATCAGGTGAGCGATGGCGTTGGTCTGATCCTTAGCAATCAACAACATCTCTTGACGATTGGGATCGATGTTGATGGTCATACCCTTGGCAGCGTACCAGTAATCCTCGGAAGAGGTGGTTCCGCCTCCGTTGAACTTATCGCTGTAGAGGTAGATGTCATAGAAATCGTTCAGGGACAGGTAGGACAGTTCGCCAGCCTTTACATCAACGCCCAGAACCGGCTCACCAACCGCTCTGGCATTACGGAAGGAGCCCAAAACCTTACCATTCACATAGAGGTTGGACATACCAAGCTCGGTTGCCAGACGATAGTGGTTCTCGCCCTCGGGCATATCACCTAACTCATACTCATAGGGCTCGGAGTCCAGAGACTTGGAAGTCTTGCAGTAAACCTTACCGTCACGGAGTTCAATGGCTGCGGAGAAGATGGAGTCATTGACCACCAACTTCGCCTGATCGTTCTTGTCTGCCACAAAGTCTAAGTTGTAGTAGTATCTCTCATTCAGACCGGGTGCCGCAATGGTCTTCTTTCCGGTCACATTCCGCAAATTCATATAGGAATTTCTGCTCTCGGTGGGGGAGATATTGAAGTTCTCCACACCGCCGGCGGTGGTCACCGCCTGGGTGCTCATGGGCATCCGGAAGGATGCAGCCAGCTTACCCTCATAATACAAATCTGCAAAGGGACCATCGGTCAGGATTTTGTAGTTACCCGCGCCTGCACCAATGGACTTTTCGCCTTCATTGGTGAGGTAGGTCAGAGTGTCTGCCTGATGATTCAACTTCAGTTGGAACATTCCATTGGCAACGTTTACTTCCGCATTTTCACTTGCATCATAGGAAATCTCGTTGGCATAGTGGGTAGATACACCCTCTGCTAAATCAGGGCTTAAATTTGCGCTGAGTTTCTCGATAACCGCGCCGTTTGCATTCTTACAAAGAGCCACAACTGCAGTACCTTCGGTGCTCTTCGCAGAGAAATCTACCTTGTAGGGCGCCTCATTGGAGGAACCAACGGATTCGCCATTTACCAGATATTCTACCGACTTCACGCTGTCCAGTTCATCATAACAGGAAAGTTCTACCGATGCCTGATCCTTGCCTACCCAAGATGCCAAGATATTGTTCTCTCGTGCAGGAAGTACATCAAACTCAGTAGCAGTACTGTCCTTGCCGTTACAGGATGCTACGATGGAGTAGGAACCTGCAGGAAGTCCGGTTAATACTGCATTGTAGTTGTTTTCCTTGGTACCGGTTGCAACCACAACACCATTTACCTTGTAATCTACCTTGTCGGCCTCAACGCCTTCTGCCAGGTAGGACTTTAAGTTGATGGGCTCGCCCTCTAAATACTCATCACCATACATAGGTGCCGCCATACAAGCATCACCTGCCCAGATGGGAGTGTAAGCGATCCAGTCATACTCCATTGCCGCATGGGTACCGTTCATACCCTGGGCACCAATCTGGAGGTGGTAGTAAGCACGAGTGTGGGGCTGGGTGGGGAAATCACCAATCAACTCACCATCGATGTAAACCTTAACATACTTCTTACCGCCGTAGGACTCGAACTTCATGGTGTGCCATTCGTCCGGGTTCTCAGGGTCAAAGAGGAATCCGTTGGGGAGCAAGTCACCACTGATTTCCTCGGTATGGATTCTCTGTTCACGGATATCCACGTAGAACACGCCACCCGGATAGTGAACTTTGTAATAGAACTTATCGCCGAAAACCTGGAACCGCATCCGATGCTCGATGATAAAGTCATCGGCAAAGTTTACACGATAGAATGCCGCAGTGGACTTGGAAAGCGCCTGATCCATTGCCAGAACGCCCTTTTCGGTGTCAATCCAAACCGCATCGGTTGCACAACGCCACTCGCTCAGATCCTCATCCGCAGTAAACTCGTGAGAGAATGCGGTGGGGGGACCTTCCAGAGAGGGGGGGTCACCACTGGTGGTAGCGGTTGCCGCCGCACCGGATTCCGGAATGGTAATCTTTACATCGGAAACGGTGAACTTACTCAGGGTACCACCGGAACCACCGTAACCGCCGATGGAAATCTGGGATGCCTGAGAGTTGGTGGGCAACTGCCAATCCCTCTTGATACATCTACCATTGAAGAAGAACTCTGCCACACCGTTGGAGTCAATCTTTACGGCATAACTGTTCATAGTGGTACCTACATTACAGGGAATTACAGTTGCGGTACCGCTCTTATCCTGACAGGTAATACCGTTGGAACGGAAACCGATGTACGCTCTGTGGGTACCGGTGTAAATAACTATGGTCTCACGGGTGGTCCAAGCGCCCTCTATCCGCACCTTAAATTCTGCAGTTACTGCGTGGTTGGGCGCGGAGAAGGTCTTGGTAATACCCAAGTTACCGCCCTGATCGTAGGGAACATCGCAGGCAAGGGTTGCACTGGAACCCTTGAAGTCAATGGTACCCATTTTCTTAGTAATGGTAGCACCGGTATACCAGTAGTCTTCTTCTGCAGAAACTGCCAGAGGGGCAATTGCCGTCAAAAGCAAACACAGTGATAAAAGAATCGTAATTAATCTTTTCATATTCTATCCCCTCCTATTTCTTATCAATGATGTATACAACATCCAGACGGTTGCTGTAGGTAATCATAACAACTTTCTGATTGGTCTTGGGATCGGTCTCGTAGGGAACCAAATCACCGGAACTAACCATCTCTACCTTGGCGTCGCCGCCCTCGTTGGTATAACGATAGAAGGAGGTAGCACCTACATAGTAGTTACGGATGTTTTCCTTCTTATATACATCCTTACCAACAGATGTGGTATGAGAAATCAAGTTGTTGCTGAATGCAAGCGCAGTACCGTAAGCCATACGGTTTCTGGAACCCCAAGCACGGTTCTGACCGGATTGCTTGATTCTCTGTGCAGAAGCAACGTCTCCGTCTTTTACTGCATAGTAGGTTTCAATGTGGGTAACCTCGTTGTTGGTGTTTACCTGGAACCGAACTACGTCACCGACTGCAATGGTGGATTCGTCAATATCCTTGGAAAGAACACGAACGTAAGGACCATTGTAACCGAGGAAGGTAGCCTTGCGAACTACGTCGCCTTCCTCGTTGAGGCTCTTTTCGATGTCGCCTAAGATGTAGATGTTATTCTCTTCATATACGGCGGTGTGAACCTTGTTGTAAACCACCGCATACCGAGCCATACGATATTCGTTTACAGAATATACCTCAACAGCGCAGTACGCCTCATTGGTAATGGAACCGCTTCCGTAGTACTCTACCTTATCTCTCTCATCACAAGGAGGCATCAATACGTTTGCGGTGTTGATCAGGTTTGCAAAGGTGGTTCCGTTTCCATCATAAATATAGAAACCTCTGTCGTTGGAGCTATACATGGACGCTTCCATTTCTGCGTAATCGGTTCCGCCATCTCTCTGGTAAGGAGTCAGGGACTGTTCGGTCTCGTTGACACCTCTGTTGATGGTATCAAGATGAGTCAGCTGACCCTCATCATTCACACGGAAACGTACCGGCTGAGACAGGGGGAAGTTTGCTTCACCGGATTTTAACTGGGTGAGCATTCCGTAACTGTGCAGAGTCTTAACGTCGGTACGGCTAACGGTGTTGGCATTGCCTGCATCGATAGCGGTCTTCATATCGGGAGCGAAGATTCTCTTATCTGCCGCCACCTGAATCTGAGTCAGGGCACGACTTGCATCGTTGTATTCGCTCTCATCCAACAAGAACTTCTTGGGAGTAGCAAGCTCCAGAATCTCTCTGCTCTGGTTTACAATGCGAACCTGCAGAGTTCCGCTGAATGCAGACTCCTTCACCTTAGCATCAATCAGGTAACCGAACTTGTATCCATCGTTTTCGGGGTGAATCACACCGGCACAATGACCCTCGTGGGTGTAAACGGTTACGGTCTGACCCAACAGATAAGGATCTTCGTCCATAACGGTTGCATCGGTGATTTCATAGGCAACACCGCTGATGGTGTAGGTATCCTTGTAGATACCCTCCAGCACGCCGGTTACACCTTCGCCCAGATAGTTCACAGTAATCACTCTCGCACCCTTGGTGTTCTTACTGGTGCGAACCGCAATTACATCACCGGAGATCAAGAAACCCAACTCACCATTGATACCGGCTTCCATGTAGATCTGAAAGAGTTCTTCCTGATTCTTCGCACCTACGGTGGCATTTGCGGGGTACTTACCATAAATAACCCCTTCTTCCTTGTCGATGCTTTCCACCATCATAAAGGTGTACTCGTCAATCAGGATTACATCGTAGATACTGTCGTTGTTATTGTCAATCAAGGTAACGGTTCCGCAAGCGGGCTTCAGGTCCTCGGGCTTATACTCAGGATAAGCAACACCGTTGAGCAATACGTCCATGGTGGTGGAAACCTGAACCTTCTTTTCCTTGCTTCCTTCGAAGTATACGAGGTAGTTTTCATCCAGACCATCAATCATCTTGCCGTCCAGTTCCAGATAGTTGTTCCGCTCTTCGTCCACATAGAGGAACTCAATCTTCTGCTTGGTACCACCGGTCATCTTGTCTCTCTGGCTGTAGTAAACAATTTCACGACCCAACAGCCCCTCGGTGTTCTCGTAAATATATACTCTGCCACCGATGAGCAACTGGTTCTGTCCGATACTGCTGTCTGCATCGGAAAGTCTGGTGCCGTAAGCACCTTCCACGATACCACGCTGTTTTACCAGACCATGGTAGCACTCCAGAGCGGTATAACCGTCCTGAACCTTATATTCGTCCTTGTCACCGTAGGTAACCTGCTCCATCATGGGAAGATCCAATGCATTCAGAATCATCTTCAGCATCTGACCAACGGTTACGTTACCGGTAATTTCCACACCCTCCAGCAAACCGATCCGATTTGCAACAGCGGTGTAACTTTCGTAATGACCAACCACGTCATAACCTAAAATCACCGAGAGAACCTTACAGATCTCATTGGCAGTAACAGGATCATCGGGACGGAACTGACCGTTACCGTCACCACTTAAGATACCTGCCGAAGCCATGGCGTAGATTTCTTTATAATTCCTATGGGTCTCCGGAACATCGGTAAAGAACTTGTCGGTTCCGGTGTATTCAGGAAGCGCCGCCAGACGGGATGCCTGTTGTGCCAGACCGCCTCTGGTGATTTCTGCTCCCTGCTTGGGGCCCGGAGTACGGATAATACCCAAATGAAGAAGGAAATCTTCTTCGGTTTGCGTAATATCTTTTACTTCTTCGGGTTTTATAACCGTTTCTTCCGCGGTTACAGGAATGCCGCAAAACAGGGTTGCCAGCATGGCAACAAGTACAACTAAACTAAGAATTCGTTGAATAAATTTTGTCATGCTTTTTATCTCCTCTCTGCAATATAGTTATAAATCCGATAAATGGCAACTGCAGATTCTGCTCTGGTGGCAGAAGCCGGTGCATCAAAACGATTGTCACCAACGCCATTCATCAAACCGCCCTGACAAAGGGTGGTAATACTTTCTCTTGCGTACTTGGGAATGGTCATATAATCATCAAAGACATAAGCGTTCTGTTCGGGAATAATCTCGATGCCGATATTCTTCAGAATTCTGTCAAGCATAACCGCCATGTCTGCACGGGTGATTTCCTGACCAATACCAAAGGTGCCGTCTTCCATACCATTTACAATGCCCATTTCATAAGCCGCCGCAACATAGTCATAGTACCATGCATCGGGATCCACATCACTGAAGGATGCCGCTTTGCCACCGATTTCGATGCCTGCCGCCTGCATTGCCATCTTCAGGAATTCCTCACGGGTTACTGCCATATCAGGATAGAATGCTCCGCTTCCGTCACCGGAAACCACGCCTAAGTTCTGAAGAACCAGAATGCTGTCCTTTGCCCAAGGAACAGACTTCAAATCATTGAAACCGGTCTGGCCCTTTACTTCCTCGGAAGATTCTTCGCCCTCCTCAATCTTTGCAGGAGGCTGATTGATGGGTTCTTCCGTGGTATCACCGATTTTGTTACCGGAAAGGTAGTTTCCGCCACCGCCGGCAGAGCCACCACCATAGGAGCCACCGCCAACAGCACCACCGCCAACAGCACCGCCGCCAACGTTATTCTGTGCCGCCAGCATCCGCTCTACGACACCTCTCAGATCAGCCGCGATTTCACTCTTGGATGTGTAGGTCATTCCGTTAAAAGCAGTAAAGAGAGCCTTTTGGTCACGCACTGCATTGATCTTATCAATGTCGTTCTGGCTCAGACCCAAGGTATCCTTGTAGGTTTCGGTGAGCAGGGTTCTTACTTCACCCCAAACAACTACCTTTTCATTGATTTCCTTATTGAACGCCTGAAGCAATGCACGTTCATCAACGGTTGCCTGAATAGAGGGATCTAAGTATTCACGGAATGCGTAAAGGTCAGTTGCACCTGCGTTTTCTCCTGCCAGTTCCTGATACTGTGCAAAGACTGATTCTGCAAAGCCTTCGTCAGAAGCCTGTGCCTTGACATCCTCTGCCGCATAGTTGAGCAGGAAGGATTCCATATCGTCTGCAGAAGTTACACCGCCTGCCAGAATGTCGTTGGTGAAAAGTTCAACTTCGTGACTTTCTGCCACATCGTTGCCCTTCTGAATCCGCAGAATGTAGGTTCCGCTTGCCCACTGTGCCGGATCAACACCCAGGACAGCCTTTACCTTACCTACACTGTTGTTGGTGGTCTGTACTGCCGCCGCCAGATTGCCGGTTGCCTTTTCGGTCAGGCTGGCTGTAATCTGATTCTCACCAACGCCAATGTTACCGCTGATGGTTACTTCGTTGAAGTTGGTGACGTAGGTTACGGGAGATGCAGTCTCTTCGTACACATCGTCTGCAATGTTCCGCTCAATCTGATCCTTGGCGCCAATCAACGGAATACCTGTTTCCACATCGCTCCAGATCATAGCCGCCGCGGTGTCAGTTTCCTCGCTTACACCATAGATATTCTGAGAGAAGTCAATCCACTCACCGCCGGTTGCAGTATAGGGTTCTGCATATATCTGCTTGGTGTAGCCATACTTCTTATCATAAACCACGGATAATACGGTAATCTCACGGTCTTTCTCGATTCCCGCATGACCATAGTGGTAGGTTCCGTCTACCCAAAGGTCTCCACCGTCTATCACCGGCGCCTTCATGTCAACGTAAGCACCCTGATAGATTTTCAAGTCGTCAATGGTGGTTTGCGCACCCTTGTTGGCCTCGGGACTATTAAACCAGAAGGTGTAGTTTCCTACGCTACCGGAGTTCCAGTAACCTTCTCTCTTATCGTTAATCTTTTCCCAGGGACCTAAGGGAGTGCCATCATCATCCAGGGGACGACGATAGTAGTCGTAACAATCATAGGTCTTGGTTACGGGATTGCCGTCTGCATCGGTTTCTTCCCAATCCTTGGTGTAGAAGGAGAAGAGATACTCATACAGGTTCTCTCTGTTGAAGTCGGGGAAGTTCCGGTCGCTGGCACTATAAACCTCTTTCCAACCAATGGTATCGGTGTAATACTTGATTGCCACTGCAGGAGCATTCTCACTACAGTTCAGCAAACCACCGTTACGAAGGTTCCAGTAGATACGACCGCTCTGGTTGGCACCGGCTCCCATCTGAAGGAACAGAACGTTGTTACTTCTTCCGGTACCTGCACCACCAATAATCTGAGTCTTAAAGGTCATGTACCAATTTCCCTTGGTGCTGTAGTTAATCTTAGGAAGCTTCGCGGTACCGAAGGTGGTATCACCGGTTTCGCTCAAGTAAAGCTTGCCATCCTTGATTTCCGCACCGTCAACCAGCTCCCAACCGTTGCTGTTGTCCGAAAAGTCTTCTTCGAATGCCACGAAGTTCTCGGACATGGTAAGCTTTGTCGGGTCGGTTTCCACCTCTGCCGCAAAGACAGGTACCGACACCATGGTCAATACCATTACCAATGCCAAAATTCCTGCTAATTTTCTCATAAATGCTCCTTTCCGACCTCGAAAACGAGGCCACACCTCCTGAAAGAATATTGATTCTCTCATTATATCATAGGTTTTTATTAATTTCTATAGAAATTTTTGTCCAATTTGAGCAAAACAGGAAAATTTTGCTCTAATTTTTTGTGAATTTGGAATATTATTCAAACTCAATATAGGTCATGGACTCTCTCTCGTTGTAGGTAATGGTCAACTTATCGGTCACCTTACCTCTCTCATAAAGGGTGGGAAGAGTGGGAGACTTTACTCTGTCCATGGTGTATACCTTGTAGGTGGAGTAGTTCTCGTAGCCCTTCAGGTCAATTTCGATTTCCAAGGTGGTGCCACGGGTTTCGTGAATATTGGCAATCATCAGCGCCGCCTTTTTGTCATTCTTTGCCGCCACATAAGCAATGTCACTACCCTCGGTGTGAGCACCTGTATCCACTTCGGTGCCCAGCGCATAAAGCTGACCGAAGAGCACAAAGGCATGGTACTGTGCAAAAGCACATCTGTCCTCGGAGATAACGCCGTTGTAGGAGTTCCGAACAATGTCATAGAACATCATCATATCCGCAGGGGACTTCTGTCCGCTTAAGAAGATGTAAGCAAGTTTTGCCGCCGCCAAAGCGTCCATCCGCTCTGCATAACCCTTCATGGGCTCAATGTTCCATTCGGTGAAGATGATTTCTGCATCCTGTCTGCCCTTACTGTCCACGTACTCTCTTACCGCCTTGTTATAACGGAAGGGGAGTTTGGGGTCACGGAAGTAGTTGTGGTAGGAATAGTAATCCAGCGGACACCAGGTCTCGGGATTGTTGATGTATTCAAAGAAGGCATCTGCCCACTTCAAAAGATGCTGACCACGGGGGCTCTGCTCTGCATCGATCAGGGCGTTCAGGTTACAGCAGGAGTATCCGCCCACCTTAATCTTATCCCCGAAGCAGTTCTTCAGGTGGTGAGAGGTAATCCGATAGAGCTCGAAATACTGCTCCTTGGTTCCTGTCCACATATTGATGCGGTTGTAACCGGGCTGATAACTATCCGGCTCGTTCCAGATTTCCCAGTATTCAATGTCCCAATGGTAACCGTCTGCCCAACCCTCGTTGTAGTGACGGATGATATGTTCACAAATTCTTGCCCACTTGGCAAAATCCTTGGGAGGATTGATGTAGCGGTTCAGACCGGTATGGTCGATGGTTTCACCCAGACGATAGAAGGGCTTGCCGCCTGCATCAATGATACCCTTGAGGTAGCGGTCGGTAAATTCGAACATATAGGACGCGGGGTCGTTCTCGTCCGCATCAAAGTCGGGGAACACATTGTGAATGTCCACAAAGAGACCGCTTCCGAACTCGTGCTCAATATCGTGAAGTCTGGAATAGGGGATGTTCATGCTCATGTAGTAGTTGCTGATATCCCTGGTAGTCAGCGCGCCCTGCATAGGACCACCGCCCACTGCGTGCATAGGCTTAATCTTTCCTACTTCCTTGTTAAAATCCAATGTAAATTTGTACTCAACTGTCTTACCCATGGTTTGTACCATTCCTTTCGTTTCGGGGAGAAATTTTCCCCTGAAAAATAATTTATCGGACTGTAATTATTTACAAAAATTCGCCATATGGGTAAATGTCCCCATATTCTGTTTCATTCTATCACGTTTTTTGTAAAAAATCAATATACAATCAGGTCATCTTTACGAAAAAATGTCCGTTTTATTAACGATTTGGGCAATTTTTTAGAAAAAAAGTGCCTGCCTTCAGGCAAGCACCTTTACAACCTCGTTTTCTTCCATGCACCGGATTTCCATCGGATGGCATACACGATGATTTTGAACACCTCATCCATCAAAAAGGCAATCCAGATGCCCTTTCCTTATAATCCGCCATAAATAAAGTGCCACCAATAAGGCCATATTACTTCCGATGCACTTCCTCCTACACCAGACCAAATTACATTCCAGGAAATTTCTTTCCATGAATCTGTTTCATGGTCAAATTGAAATGTCAAAACACTTCCCAATGTGTTTTCTTCACAAACATAATACACCTGAGCAATGTCGCTTCTGTCAGGAGCATATCTCAAAACTTTAAAATACTCCATGTCCCAAAGCATCGTGTTTTGTTTGTATGCATCCTTAAATTCATCATAATGCTGATGGGTAAGAACCTCGCATTTTATCAGTGCACCTATCCACGTTATTAAAAAATAACAAACAATCCCTAAAACAATATTCCGAAATATTTTCATCGTATCATCTCTCATTCCAACCCAAGTAATTCTCTCATGTAATAATATTCTTTTTTGTGTTTTTTTATCATACACCAAAAGGAAGTGACATGGCGTGTCAACATAGCGGCAACAGGACATGTTTTCTGTTTTTACAACCTCGTTTTCTTCCATGCACCGGATTTCCATCGGATGGCATACACGATGATTTTGAACACCTCATCCATCAAAAAGGCAATCCAGATGCCCACAAGTCCCATCCCCACACGGATACCCAGCAGGTAAGAAAAAAGCACACTGAATCCCCAGCAGGACAGGGTGGAAACTATGAAGGTGGTCTTTACATCCCCATTGGCATTGAGTGCCTGATCTCTCACCTGATTCATAGCACGGAATACCTCCACCCCGATGTCGATTAACATAATCACCGACGCCAGCTCCAAAGCGGCAGGCTCCTTGGTGAACATCCCAATGAGCGGTCTGCGAAACAGATAAATCAGAAACGATACCGGAAGATTGGCACCCACCGCCAGAATGCGATTCTGTCGGGCAAGGCGTTCGATATGTCCAAACTCTCTCATTCCCCGATATCGTCCCGAAAAGATTGCTCCTGCCTGAGCAATGGCAAGACTAATGATAGAGGAAAAGGCAATCAGGTTATCGATATAGACTTTGGTATTAAACACCGACAATCCCAAAAGAACTACAAAGGAGGTGGTCACCGTCTGGGAGAGCCGGAAAGAAAAACCGTTCATTCCCCCGGGGATTCCCACCGCAAGAATCCGCTTTGTCTGTGCCCAACTGCAGGTCATACGGCAAGCACACTTCTTTATCCGCAAAAACACAAATGCCGCTATTGCGCCAATAATCCAAGCGCTTCCGGTCATAAATGGAATTAGGGACAACTTATCTTCTGTCGGGAAGAATCCCGTATAGAGTGCAAGATAACAAAATCCGGCGTTCAGCAGATTATAAAGGGCTCCCACCAAAAATGTAATGGAAGCATAGCCGTTACAAATCAGCATATTATTCATGCAGTTCATCAATGCCACCACCGGCATAAAGGCAAAGTACCACCGCAAATACCCAAAGGCAGAGTCCATCAGCTGTGGCTCTACATTCATCAGGGTAAGGATGGGCTTGCCGAGAAAAATTACCGGAATTGCCACCGCGGCTCCGGTCACCAATGCCAGAATCACCGAGGTACCGCCAACGGTTCCTGCCATTTTCTCGTTTCGTTGTCCCAAAGCAATATTCATGTGGATTGCCATACCGGTTACAATCATGTTCGGGATGATAATACAGAGGTTGAACACCTGGGTCACAATGTTGGCAACGGACACCGCCTGAGGGGAATACCCCGAGAGCAGAAGGGAATTCACCAAGCCCAGAACATAGAGGAAGAGGGCTTCTAAAACCTTGGATAGTACAATCTCCCCAAAGCGCATATTTCTTCCGTTTTCTTCAATTACAAGCAAGTCTTTTTGCAGGATTCCCATAAGAAAAACCCCCGTGTCTCTGATAATACAAAAGCATTATATCCCTTTCCTCTTGTTCCGTCAAGAGATTTTCTTTTACATGCCGACACTGTTGTATAGAAAAAGACACCCGAAGGTGTCTTTTTATTAAAGAGCAACTGCTCCTGTTTCGTTAAGAACCAAAAGGATCATATACAATGCGTATATGCCCAAAAGTGCATACCCTTGCCATTTTTTGAACTTACCCTGAAAGATGGTGGGAATGATTGCAACTGCACAAGCGGCAATACAGATGGGGAAGTCAAAGGTAAGGTTGACTCTCTCCACAGGGAGAGGCTCACCGTTAATTACCGCACACAAGGGAAGAATCAAGGTGGTGTCGATAATGTTCGCACCAACGATGTTTCCCACCGAAAGCGAGTTTTCCTTTTTACGGATGGCGGTTAAGGTGGTCACCAGCTCAGGCAAAGAGGTTCCCAATGCGATTACTGTGAAGCCGATAATGGTTTCGCTGATACCGATTTCAGAAGCGATGGTTTTACCGGAGGAAACCAGAATTTCTGCACCAAAAACAATAGCGGCAGTACCCAAAACAAAGAAGAAAATCTTTGCGGGGATATCCTTCTTTTCATAGGATTCCGCCTTCTCCATAGCGGCGCTCTTCTTACCTTCTACAAGGTTACTGATCATAAACACAATAAAGATTGTCCACAGAATATATGCCGACCAGACAGGCAGAACATTGGACAGAGACAGAACGGTAAGGCCCACAATGGCCGCCAATAACAATCCGCCCTTGAGAGAGAATTCTTTTCTGTTTATTACCCCTGCCATAGCAACTAAGGAAATACCCATAATCAAGGTGGTGTTGGCAGTAACCGAGCCGATGGCATTTCCGATGGCAAGCTGTGCCGAGCCGTTCATGGCTGCTCTGACCGATACCAATAATTCAGGCAGGGTTGTCGCAAAAGAAACTACCGTTGCTCCAACCACAAACTTGGGGATACCTGTTGCCTCAGCAAACCAAGAAGCCGAATCAACAAACCAGTCTCCCCCCTTGATGATAAGAACCAGCCCTACCACAAACAAGACTGCCGCAACAGCCAAAAGCGCGCCGCCTGCCAGGGAACCAAATAGTGTAAACCCGAAAAATTCCATATTTATTCCTCCTGATAATAAAAAATCCAAGTATGGCAAACCATACTCAGAATCAAAGCCAAAATCCGACTCCATGTACAGCCTTCCCCATACATGAGTCTCGCAATTTAAAACAAGCCAGGCAATAAGCCAGGATGTTGACTTGCTACGCTCATAAGCGCATGCTACTCCCTCATCAGGTACAGATTACCACAATTCCTCATGGTTGTCAAGAAATTCGAAAAACTTCTGCTATGGTTCACGGATCCATCCCATGCCTTCTGTGTATACTTCAAACTCCCGAATGGGTTCGCATTTATACAAAAACATCCTTCTCCAGTGAATCGACGTCACCAATTAACGCCGATTGTAGAAAAGGATGGTTTTTTAATTTTGTCAGATCAACTTCATGCCTTTCATAGCGATTGTTACCCACCACACCGTAAACATGTGGATGCTGATAAACAAATAAACAATGCCGATTCCGCCCGGAATTCCCGTCAGGAACCTTCGAGCGTTATTGCTTTCTTTGTGAAAGATTTGTTGTATACTTCCGTCCACAATCATGGGCACCAAGCAAAGCAACAGCCACAGATAGTTCTTACAGCCGGTGATACAGGCCAACAAAATTCCTAAGAAATACCCTACCAGAATCCCCGTGCATCGAGCACAGATAGGAAACTGTTTTCCTCGGAAGAAAAAGGATCGTTCCGGCTTTTGATGGCACATAAATGCAATCGCCAGAAATTTATTGATATTCATGAACGATTAGAAGCTGCTCATTCCGATTATTGCTGCAAGGAAAATCGCATAGATAATGTAGAATACAACCCCGACAATAACACTAATCAATGCACCCTTACCGGCAGACTTAGCCTTCAAAGGAGAGCTGTCCTTCCATACCAAATAAAGAATAAGACCTACGATGGGGATACAAAAACCCAGCAGACCCATTCCAAAGCTGCTTGCATCATCTGCCGCAACAACCTTCTGTGCGCAACCGCAAGCGGGACATACTACTGCCTCGTCCATAAGTTCTTTGCCACATTTGTTACAATACTTCATCTTAACCACCTCATAAAATTTTATTGACTTTCGCCTCCCTTATTTTACCTTATTCGGCCTTATTTGTCAATATTGTACTTTATTTGATAGATACCAAGACCCTCACTATCTCTTTTGACATTTTTCATTTCTCCTTTTTATGTTTTTTATTGCGAAAGCAACAAGGTTTCGGGGTACCCGACCGCAATCTTTGATTGCGTTATCGGGTCGAGTTCTTATTTTATCCTAACACAAAAAGGAGTGTCATAGAGTACCGTATTAACTAAAAAAAGACATCCAAAGATGTCTTTTTTCATGTAAGAAGCCGAATGGTTTAGATGCAAGGCTTTTTGGTGACCAAATCGCCTGTATAGTAATT
>JAZRCD010000348.1:0-6092 GCA_045635425.1 Ructibacterium sp.
GATACCGGGGTTGGGAGTGTTATCCGGATCCCAAGGATCAACTGCTGCAGTATCGCTCTGCTTGATCATAACAGCATCGCTCACGTATGCCTTCAAACCGCTGATGCTCATACCGGTGGTTCTCCATCCGCCATTGGTACGGAAAGAAGAAGCCTCAGCAACCAGAGTAAATGTATTGTCGGAAGCCTTCTTTGCATATACGTTGTAACCATCACCAACGGGGGTTACCACGATATCAATCCAGTCGTTGCCGGGAACAAATTCATTGGTATTGGTAACAACTGCGCTGGGATTCTCGAAAGCTGTAATACCGGTTTCATTCACGATGAGGAAAGATCTGTCATGGCTGTACTTCTTACATGCTTCCAGGTTCAAGTAACCGCCCTGATTTACCTTAACACGAACGGTGTAACCGGTACCCTCGCCGCCTGCCAAAGGAGACCACTGGTCGGTATAGGGAGAGAAGTACTTCCATGCTACCTCAGTATCAGGGAAGGACATACCGTTGGTGGTGTCATAAGTAATACCTGCAGGAGAGGTAATACCCGACAGAGTTGCGTCGAAGTTTGCTGCCTTAAAGTCAAACTTCATACCCATGGGCCAATCGGTTGTGGTTATGACAGCCTCAGTGCTGACAGTACCGAAGATTGCGCCCATAGCGTCGTAATCAACAGCCATCAGTTTCGCAGAAGCCATCATCGGCAGGCTGCAGATTACCATCATCAGGCACAGCAGTGCTGCCAAGATTCTTGTCTTTTTCATAAGATCACTCCTTATAAAAATTTTATATGTTTAATTTATTATTTTTTCGTAAGAGATTTAAAAAGATGCGGTCATGGTAGTCTTCTCCGTCAGGAGAAGACTTTTTTGCATGGGGGGGAATGCAAAAAATTTTTGATTCCCAAAGATGTAGTGTTAACGATAGACAAAGACATCATATCATACTATTTTTCAAAAAAGTAGCACCAAACATACTATTTTTCCCACCCAATCTACACAGATACGAAAAAATGGGTACACTTTTAGATTATTTTTTTATATTTTACCAATAATGAATCAAAAAATCAATAACATATTGTGTTGTATTATTGATGTATTGTGCTCTTTTTTTATATGCCCTTTGATAGATTTTTTAATAAAATATCATTATTTTGACTTATTTAGGGCAAAAAATACGATTTTTTTGCCCCAAAGACCTTTTTTAAGTAAAATTTTGCTAAAAAATTTTTTTAACGTAATACGTTAATATTTGCAAAAGAGACATTCTACCCCTTTGCAGAGCCTACAATGGGTAGGTGAACCGATAAAAACCATGGGACAGGGTATGTTTTTCTTCCTTATATTCATACTCTGCCACTGAGCCATAGGGAACCTTCACATGGATATGGAGTTTGCCGTAGAGTTTGAACCATTTTACCGAGATATTACCACGGACGGTATCCAGATTTGCCTCGGCACGGAGCAAATCCTCAGGAATTTTGGGCGCTACCTTGAACCGACTCCAACCGCCGTCGGTGGGTATCAAACCACAAAGACGGCTGTAAAACCAGGAACCTACCGCACCATACATGGGATGGCAATGGGAGTTCATGGACTTGTTCTCCTTCTGTTCGAACCGCTCCCAGATGGTGGTTGCACCATTTTGGATCATATAGCCAAGGGAGGGGTAGTTCTCACGAGTGATGATTTTCCATGCATCGTTGATATAGCCGTAATCCGCAAGCATCTCCATCACATAAAGAGAGGTGATGTTACCTGACTTCAACCGATAGCCGATGGTTGCCACCGCATCGTGGAGACGGTCTGCCGCCAATTGCCGACCCTCCTCAGGAAGGATACCAAGCCAAAGGGCAAAGCTCTGGCAACCCTGAGAACCTGTTGCCACCACGCCGTTGTCCGGGTTCCACCACTTCTTCAGGAAGGCTTTTTGGATTCGTTCCGCTTCCTTGGTGTGGCGTTCTGCCTCCTCCTTCTTACCAATGAACTCTGCCATTTGCGCTACAGTCTTATGGTTATAGTAATGGAAGCCGGTGGACATGAGAATCCCGGGGGTAACAACACTCCAAGGGCCTTCCATACTATGACAACTATCCACGGGACCTGCCCAATCTCCATAATGAGAAAATCCAAGAATACCCGGCTCATCTTCCAGTTCATGCTTGGTGAGAAAATCTGCCCAAAGAGAAAAACTCTCGTAATACTTCTCTATGGGTTCTAAATTTCCGTAGTGGAGCCATGTTTGCATTCCCGCTATCATATATGCGGCACAGACAGGATCGGTGGGATTGGTCATGTAGATACAAGGCGCTGTACAGGTAATGTTTCCTTCCTCCGACTGATCCAAAACGGAATCTGTGATAATCTTCGGGAAAAGTCTCGCCATGTTTAAGTTATAGGGCGTTTCCACAAAGCGGACAGTTCCGTCGTTCATCCAACCAAGCCGTTCGTCACGTTGATGACAGTCGGTGGCGATGCCCTGCAGACAATCCTTCTCGGTTTGGATCACGTTCTTATGAATCTGATTCACCCATGGATTACCACAGAAGAAGTTGCTCTCGCAATTGACCGCACTATGCACCATCAATGCGGTAACGGAATCCAAATCAGGAATGCCATTCCAACCGCTGACTCTTACATAGCGGAAGCCATGATACAAAAAGTCGGGGTGCCATGTACTTCCACCATCGGAACCATTGGAGATATACTCATCCACCGAATCAGCGCCACGCATGGTGGTCATATCCAAATCACCGTCTATTCCCACTTCCTCCGAATGAACCAAGGTGATGGTTGCGCCCTGCTTCATGCCGTAGGGAACTGTGATTTCACAAAAACCTGCTATATTCACACCAAAGTCGAAAAGGTACACCCCTTCCTCAACCATAGTCTTGGAGACGGGACGAATTCTTTCATGAATCTTAATGGGTTCTGCTGTCTGGGGGATCAGGGTTCCCAAAGATTCTCCGAAGATTGCCTGACATTCTCCGGGGAAGGGAATCTCACCCACTCCGTCCAGACCGGGAATGGCGGCATTGGCATCAAAGGTTTCTCCGTCGAAGAGGTTGTCCTTTTGGGTGCCGCCGTGGAATACCTGCCAACTCTCGTCGGTTACCAAGGTCTCACAGGTTCCGTCGGTATATTCTATTACCAACTTTGCCGCCAGTTGCGGAACGCCAAAGAAGGGAACTTCCTTCGGTCTGGCATTCTTGAAAATGGCTTCGTTCTTCCGCCAGCCGTCACCTAACTTGACGCCGATTTGGTTCTTGCCCTCCGTCAAGAAATCCTCCGCAGAAAGGGTCACGTAATAAACACACTTACTATAATTGGAAGTAATGGGTTGCAGTACCGCATCGTCAATAAGTTGACCATTGACACGAATCACCTGATAACCTACGCCTGCCGAGTACAAGGTGGCACGCTTCACTGCACCTTTGCAGTTAAACTCCTTTGCCAGATACACAGGCGTGCTTTCTTTGGCATTCGGGTCGGTAATCCAATTGGTCCCCTCCAAGGTTTCGGGAACCATTCGGAAAGATGCAGTGGCAGGAACACTCAAGGTGCCGTCCTCGGTCTCTACTTCCACTGTCCAGACAGGGCGCATTCCCTCTTTCAGTTCCTTACCCTGATAGGCGGCAATTGGTTCCTGAGAAGAAACCCATCCGCTGTCCCACAAAAGATCCTCACCGTCGCGCACGGTCAGGTGATAGGATTTTTGGACAAGAGGAAAAGATTCTCCCTCCAAAGACCAAGAAAACACCGGGGCACAAGTGCACACGGCGTATTCGTCTGAGGGCATATGATTCAAGGATAATTTGATGGGGGTTACAAACATTTCCATTCGCTCCTTATGTTCTGATTTCCTTCATTATATCATAAGGAGTTTGGTTTGTATAGTTATTTTTCTATCTTCTTTCTGCTTTTTTCACAAAAAGAACCGGGGGTGATTCCGTAGCGTTTCTTAAATGCCACAAAGAAACCGGTGGAGGATTCGTATCCTACATTCAAGGCAACTTCTTTTACCGTCATGGTTCCGGTCAAAAGAAGTTCCTTGGCGGCCTCCAAACGGATTCCCGTAAGAAGTTGATAAAAGGTGACCCCGTAAAAACCGTTTACAATCCGATTCATATGTCGGACACTAAGATTCATCTTCTGCGCCAACATTTGGGCACTTAGTTTGGGGTCGGCATAATTCTCATGAAGGAAGTTCTCAATCAGTTCTTCCCGGCTCCGCTTCCCTTCCCCTCGTTCGGGTAGGGTGCCGCCCTTGAATGCAAAGGTTTTTCCGTACTTCAGACGTAAAATTTTCTTCTTCATCGGGCTCCCTCCCTTGCGTTTTGTTTCGACCACCTTACGATTGGTTTCGAAAACATATCATTATTTTTCTATATCATATCAAATTTTTATCCGCAGATATAGATTATTTCTTGCTAAGTATTATGTAAATCTTGCAATTTTCATTTTCAACGCCGAGATATTATAGGTTTTTCTTGCAACGGAGGGGATTCATGGTTATGGAGAAATCAAGCCTCTTGATTTGAGATTATTGATGTATTCCTTGTTTCTTCTGGATTTCCCAATACTAATGGATGGGTAAACCTAAATAATCAACAAAAATTTATTCCACGTGAACACATCAAAACTTCATAAGGTGCACCGTCTTAAATTCCCCTTTTATATTGCAGTAATCTTGAATAAAATTTTAAAAGACAACAAGTTTGAATTCAGTCTTTTAGCAATTATTCACTTCATCTTCTTCAAAATTTTTTATAGCTTTCCAGAACCCTGCATAAGAACGATACCCTACATATTGGGCAATCTCTGTAAGAGGCATCGTCCCCGCCTTGATGAGATGCTTGGAAATGGTTACCCTCATAAACGCTAATTCTTTTCGAAAAGTTCTTCCGGTATATTTAACGCAAAGTCGCTCCGCCTGACGATCACAAACATTTAAAACATTTGCCAAATCACGCAAGGTAACGTCCTTGCTATATCTCGTCTGAAAGAATTCCCGAATCAAAAAACCATAGTCAGTAATTTCTCTTGCCTTAATAGAATCCTCTTTACATAAATAACTACAAAACAACGAAAGGTATGATGCCACTTGGGTATAGTCCTGCGTTTCCTTCACTTTTTCAATTTCTTGAAAAAAACCATCGATCACTTCCGGATTTATCGCTTGTTTTACGATATCACTCACCGGATAATCCAGTTGAAACGCAACATGGACAGCTCCCTCTTCTATTTGAGGACAATAGTGAAATACCTCTCGAGGAATCGCAATCATAGTTCCATTTTCTATATTATGAGTTTCAGCCCCAATTAAAAAAGAGATTCTCCCTCCAAATACAATATGGATATCTGAATAATTGTGTTTATGCATTCTTTTTGTTGGGGGTTGCATAGGCGAAAAACCTCTTTGAAGAAAAACTCTACAACTTTTCCTCCCCACATAGATATCAAGTTCCTTATACATTTTATTTCCTATTCCGACATTCTAATTTAAAATTGTCTTTTTAATTTATTCCAAAAAATCCTTTTATATCGTATAATTAAATTATACTATTACAAAAACAACGTGTCAAGGAGGTTAATATGAAATTTAAAGGAGTTATGCCTGCTCTTGCCACCCCACTTCACAAGGACGAGAGCATAAATACAACTGTATTAAGAAAACTTATCCGCTTTTTCATAGAAAAAGGTGCTGACGGATTCTATATAGGTGGTGCAACCGGAGAGGGTCTTGCGCTAAAGAAATCCGAAAGAATAACCCTTATGGAAGAGAGCATAAAAGCTGTGGACAGACAATGTCCTTGTATCGTTTATGTATCTGCTCCCTATTTCAACGATGCAATCGATCTTGCCAAAAATGCAGAACGATCAGGCGCTACCGCCATTTCCGCAACGCCACCTATGTTTTTCAGATATGGCGAAGACGATGTATACCTCTACTACAAAAAGCTTGCAGAATCCGTAAGCATCCCGCTTATGATTTATTACAACACCTCTGCAGGCTTCAATATGAGCGCAGAATTCGCAGCAAAATGCTTTGAAGTTGACAACATTACGGCAATCAAATGGTCCAGTTCCAACTA
>JAZRCD010000349.1:0-18630 GCA_045635425.1 Ructibacterium sp.
TAGGTATTTTTGGAGGTGGTTTCCTTCTTGATTCGACCGGGAGGAATCTTTGCCTTCTGGAGTGCCTTTTCAATTACATCTGCTTCAGGGATGGGCTCGTCATCGCCCTGACCGCCGGTGCAGATGGCAACAGAGTTGGGATACTTCTTCAAAAATGCGATGGCGGTATCAATTCGAGATTGGAACATGGCGTTGGGTTTGTCCCCGTCCAGTCCGCAACCTAAAATAATAACATAATCCACCGTATCCTGATCAGAAATATTATCGGACACGGCAGCCTGAGTAATCAGGCCACCAATCCAGTATGCCAGCAGAATGCCGGCAAGAACGATCAATGCAAGGATGGAAAAAAACCAATTCTTTTTCATGAGAGAGTTACCCTTTCGTCAACAAGAAAATTTTTTATCATTCACATTTTTGTATGATTTTGCAAAGTTGGTGCATACTAAAAATAAAACGATGTTTGTGCCCGTTAGATTGGGTGCGCAACATAGAAAGGAGATTTCGTATGGACGCTATCGCATTAATTCTAATCATCGTCGGTGCCCTGAACTGGGGAAGTATCGGTTTGTTCGGACTTGATCTGGTTGCGGCATTGTTTGGCGGACAACTTTCTGTCATGTCCAGGATCATCTTCACCATAGTTGGACTGGGCGGCTTGTGGGCCATTACCTTTTTCTTCAAAGACAATGTTTTAGGCAAGAGCAAAGATTAAAACAAAATCCATAGAACCGCAAAATGCGGTTCTTTTTTTATTTTAACATAAAAATTCATTTTTTACAATAGGAAATCCATGTTGGCACGCCATGTCACCGAAAATCATGGTACAATCCCGTTACATGAAACATCTCCGGAGAATGGATTCATGGAAAACAGTACCGCCATGAGCGGGAGAGGAGGAATCTTATGTTCAACTTAACAAACGGGCAGAAGCCCCGTCAGCAGAAAGAGGAAATGCAACCTGAAATGAAGTCTGAGGATAAAGCGCCTATGGCCAAAGGCGTAGATCCTCGGATGGAACAGCGGGTTGACGAAATCGAAAAGCAACGGATGGAGTTCAGCCGAAAGAACCCTGATTTTGACATGAGAGAGGAACTGAAAAACCCTCAGTTTGTGGAGTATATCTGGGTTAAGGGCCTGACGGTAGAGGAAGCCTACTTCTTGGTACACCGAGAAGAATTAATGGAAAAAGCCCGTGAGGAAGCCCTTGCGGAATTGTCTCAGAGAAAAGAGAGAATTCAGGAAAACGGCGCCGGTAAGAATCATCCTGCCATTGCCAAGAAGAATCCCAAGGATTTATCTGACAAAGAGATTGATGACATCATCGAAAGAGTAAGACGTGGGGAAAAGGTGTCCTTCTAAGGGCACTTCCCTCAAGAACAGATAAGAAAAAAGGAGGATTTTAACAGATGAATTATCTTAATACACAGACCACCACAACCGATCGTGCCGGAAACAGATTGACTCCGGAAATGAAAACCTACTATGATCGTGCGCTGATTCGTTTCGCCAGTCCGAAACTGGTGCACGCGCAGTTCGGTCAGCAAAAGCCTATCCCCGCCGGTAGCGGTAAGACCATCGAGTTCCGTCGATTCAGTCCTCTGCCCAAGGCGTTGACTCCCCTGACCGAGGGTGTTACCCCCAAGGGCAATACCTTGAATGTTTCTACGGTGGAATCTACGGTAGAGCAGTATGGTGACTATGTTACCATGTCTGATATGCTCACCCTTTCCTCTGTGGACTCTGTCATCAGCGAGACTCAGAACGTACTGGGTGATCAGGCAGGCAGAACCTTGGATACCGTAATTCGTGAAAAAATCAATGCAGGTACCAACGTTCAGTATGGTAACGGTAAGGCGGACAGAAATCTGCTGATTGGCGGCGATGCCGATGCAGAGAAGAACGACTATCTGTCTGTGGCGGCAGTAAAGCGTGCCGTTGCAACCCTTAAGAGAAACAATGCGGCACCCTTTAAGGACGGATGCTACGTTGCAATCATTCACCCTGACGTTGCCAATGACCTGACCAACGACCCTGATTGGAAGGCTGTAAAGCAGAACGTGGATCCTGAAGATTGGTACAAGGGTGCCATTGGTAAGATTCATGGCGTAGTTTTCGTAGAGTCTACCGAGGCAAAGATTTTCCGTGCAGGCTACCTGCGCAACCCCGAGACCTTGGAAAAGGGTGATCCTGAAACCTTGACCGTTGCAGGTGTTGAGGGCAAGGTAATCACCGTGAGAGAAGCCATCGCCGAAAACGATGCAACTGAATTGTCCGGTAAGAGCATTCAGATTGCAGGCTTTAACTATGCCATTGCCTCTGCAACCGCAGGTGTAGAAGGTGCGGCAACCATTACCTTAGCAGAGGATCCGGATGCATCGGTAACTCCCGATGCTATCATCTATCCTGCCGGTGCAGGTAGCGACGGCAGAGATATCTATTCCACCCTGTTCATTGGTCAGAACGCTTATGGCGTAACCAGTATTTCCGGTGGCGGTCTTGAGACCATTCTGAAGCAGAAGGGCAGTGCCGGTACCGGTGACCCTCTGGACCAGAGAAGTACCGTGGGTTGGAAGGCTACCCAGACTGCAGAAATTCTTTCACCTGAATTTATGGTTCGTGTGGAAACTACCTGCAGTTATTAATCAGTAAGACAAGGTCGGGGCGGATTTCCGCCCCGACGGCAGAAGTAAAGGAGGGATTTTCATGTCTGCAAAGAAAACAACTGAAAAAAAGCGCACGCCGGAGGAATACTACAAGGAGTTGGTTCCGGTGATGCTTATCAAGGATCATAACCGTTACAAGGACGATGTTACGGTGACGGTGAACGGCATTAACTATCAGATTCAACGAGGTGTTTCGGTAATGGTACCTCGCAGTGTTGCTCTGGTGCTGGAGCGGAGCCATCAGCAGGAGATGGAGGCACAGGAATATCTGGAAAGCTTGAAAAGGTAGGTGCTGTTCATGGAACTACTGCAAGTTATTTCCAAAGCGGATGCACTCTGTCCCAATCACTACACCTTAGAAGAAAAACTTCGTTGGTGTGATGAGGTTTCAGCATCCATTCGACGGGAAATCAAGAAAATCTACAACACGGTGGAAACACGGGTCTACACCTCAGAGGAACTGGTGCTTCCGGAGGATATTGATTTTTCCGATATTGAGACCGCTTATGTAAACGGAAAGCAGATGGACAAGGTAGATTTCCGTAGTTTTGCAGAGGGAACCCTTCCCAAGGGCATCTCACTTCCGGCAACCATCCGCCTGGTCTACCTGACCCGTGCTTTGCCGGTACGGTATGTGAACTTAAAGGGAACCTATGATCTTGGGGAAAACTTCATTAAGATTGATAGTGTGAACCTCTATCCGGGGGATTGTATTGAGTGGGTGCACCTTTCTGATGTAAGTCAGGAACCCAACTGGAATGAGGCAACCAAAACCTACATCATTGATCAGGTTTATGACGGATTGGTGGTGGAGGATAACACCTTTCAGCCTCAGACGCAGGCACCTCTTGCCATTCGACGGGTCATCGATGACCTGACAGAGATTGACGACCTGCCCTATGAGAGTATGTATATGGAGTATCTTCTGGCAAAGATGGCGTTTTATCAGAGGGACTATGAGGCATATTCTGCCCATACCACCCAATACAACCTTTTGTGGGAAGGCCTTCGGCGTGACTACAAAACCCGTGCTCCTTTAAATGAGGTGTCCGGGTTTCGGAATTATTGGCAGATATAGGAGGTGAAGGAATGTTGTTACCTCCTATGAAACATACAAAGAATCACACCGCAGGTCTGGCCCAATTTGGCGGACTGGATTTGCGAGCCAAGGCCAACCCCGGAAGTTTGGCTTTTGCGGAGAATCTGTCCTCCCATGCCTATCCGGCATTGACCTGTCGAAAACCACGACAGAGGTTGGTAGAGACGGAAAAGATTCAGGCAATCTGCGCTCCGGAATATACCGATGAACTCCTGAACGCCTTCACCGGTGTTCGAGATGGAGCCTTTTACTATCAAGGAAAAAAGGTGGAGGGCGCGGCGTTATCTTCAGGGGAGAAATCCATTGCAGACTTTAACGGAAAGATTTGTATCTTCCCGGACAAGGTGTTTTATGATTACCTTCCCGATCCGGATACGGGTCAGGTGACAGAGGAACTGCAAAGCATGGAAAAAACCATGTCCCTGACCGGGGCACAGTTTTACACAAATCACGATACCATCAACGGGAAGTACAGTGCCTATATCCAAAAAAGCAATACCGACTTTTCCCGATTTCGGGAGGGGGATTGTTTGGAGATTCGTGGCTGTCAGGTTTTACGAAACAACACCAAAGCCTTAGACGGTCGGAGCAGTTATGCAACTGCAGATGATATTGTCAGCGTGGTGGTGGACTCGGTGGAGAACGGTCGGCTCAACCTTCTTTTGTATAACAAGCAGGGGGGATATGCCGCCTTTCAAAACACCACTGAAAACGGAACCGTCACCATTGGTGTTAAGATTCCTGACATGAACTGTGTCTGTGTGCACAACAACCGTCTTTGGGGAACCTCTCAAAACGGAGAATATATTTATGCTTCCAAGTTGGGAGATTGTCAGAATTTCTATTCCTTTCAGGGCTTGTCCGACGATAGTTGGTACGGACGAGTGGGCACACCGGGAACCTTTACCGGAATCTGTAGTTATCGAACAGCGGTGGTGGCTTTTAAACGAGGCTGTATCCATCATGTCTACGGAGACGCTCCCAGAAACTTTTCCATTCCCAAACAGACCTTGGGTGGATGTTTGGACGGACGGAGCATAGTGGAAATCGGTGGTATGCTTTATTATCTGTCTTCTGCCGGATTTTCGGTATACGGAGGCGGAGAGCCGGACTGTATCAGCCATCAACTGAGTGGCAAAGACTACTGCTACGGTGTAGCGGGAACAGACGGACGGCGGTATCTGGTTGCGGCATACAATCGGGAAGGGGAATGTGATGTTTTGGTGTATGACACAAGGTATGGGCTATGGCATCGGGAAGATGCTACCCCTTACATAGGATTTCTGTCCATGGGTGGAAGACTCTACGGCGCGACCGCAGATGCGGTCTGGGTATTCTCTCATGGGGAGGAGCAGGTGCCTTGGTCCATGATTACCACGCCCATTACCTTCTCGACCATGGAACATAAAGGTGTGAATGGTCTTTGGCTTCGGTTGGAGGCCAAGAATCACGAAGGTGTTACCGTGGAGATTTCCCATGATGGAAAGGAGTTTGTTCTTTGTGGCGTCCTGCCTCCCGAAAGCGGGTTTGGTGTAAAACGAATCCCTTTGCGCTATCGGAACTGTGATAGTTTTCAATTACGGATTTCCGGACGGGGACAGGTGATTCTGCATGATCTGGAAATCACTACCTATCAAGGAGGGAGAAACTATGGAGAATAATCAGGAATTAGAAAAAGAAACCAAAAAGAACCCCACAGAAGGCATGGTGGGGATTCGCCGGACTTTACGGGATATGGGGTTTTCTGACAGCGATATCGGATATCAACAGGGAACCAATACCGTAACCTTAAAAGGTCAGGCGTTTATGACCCCTACTTACCTTGACGAAGAGGCAGGCATATCTTACGCATCCGTCGCGGATATCCAAAAAAATCTGGTAAAATACTACCAAGATACCGACAATCCTCTGGTACGGGTCAGTGATGCCTACGCAGGGGCGGCAGGAAAGTATGGCCTCTCTGCCGATGGCTTGACCTATGGAAACGGAACGGTTTCGGTGGGTGGTAAGCCCTTGGATGTTCTATATATTGACGAGGAAGGCAAAGCCTGGGCAAGACAGAACACGGTCAATGATGCGGTGGCTGAGTATGTGAAGCAGGCGGGGGTGGAGTCCCCCAATGACTTGGCTGCCCTCTATCGCAAGAAGTATCTGTCCGATGCGGAAAGTCTTTTAACAGAGCTGGCAAACCAAGAGGCTTTTTCCTATGACCCGAACAGCGACCCTGTGTATCAGGCATATGAAAGCAAATATTTGCGAGAAGGTGAGCGTGCAGGCAGAGAAGCAATTGCCAATATGGCGGCTCTCACGGGCGGTTATGCCGGTTCTGCTGCGGTTACCGCAGGGGCGCAGGCGCAGCAATACTATGTCAAGCAGTTGTCGGATATGATTCCTGCATTGGCAGAGCAAGCCTTTGATCGGTATATGGAAAAGTATCAGAGCACCTTGGATCTGGCAGGACAGATGATAGATTTATATGATGTGGCATACAAGAATGCAGATTCTGCCAATACGACCCAGCGTGAGAATATGAACCTGACAACCCAATCCAATCGGGAGCGGGATCAACTCGCTTGGGAGAAAAATTGGGAAGATATCCAAAACAGACAGGAATATGCAATCAATGAGTCAGAACATCTCTGGGATGGAATCCTGAACGGCCTTAAGGCAGAGGGGCAGGCGTTGTCCAATCAGGAACAGGAGACATTTCTTGCCTATTACGAACAATTGCTCCAAGGAGATGTCAACCAGATAAATCTTCAGAATCAGGAAGCGGAAACCTTCCTGACCTATTACGAACAATTGCTCCAAGGAGATGTCAACCAGATAAATCTTCAGAATCGGGAAGCGGAAACCTTCCTGACCTATTACGGACAGATGCTGGACGAGGATCTTCAAGGCAAGCAATTGCAGAATCAGGAGGCACGTACCTTCTTGAACTATTATGAGGAAATTCTGAAGGCGGAACTGCTAAACAAACAGTTGAGCAACACGTATTTCCTATATTAATCAAAAAAGAGCAGAAACATGGGTTTCTGCTCTTTTTACATGATAGATTCAAACTATAAAGATCCTGCTTGATTAAACCAACTGCCGGAGGCGTTGGTGGTAGCACCGGGAGGTGGCGTTGTGGGGATGCCTTCGGTAATCCAATCCTGATCCAAGGAAGGAAAATCACATTCTGCAGAGAGAATGTCTGCAATGCGGTTGAAGATTTCTCCCGGATCATGGGTGGTGGAATAGCGATAGGTTGCACCATCGGTCAGGGTAACCACCAGTTCAGAACCTACCTCGTGGGTCACGGCGTCGGTTTGGTGGTAGGGTAATAAAATATCAAACATATTTCCCTCAAGAACCTTTGTTAACAGATTCTGAAATTCCTCCGCAGAAAGGGGCTTCTCTTTTTGCTCCGTATAGGAGGAGGGAAATCCTGCCGCCTGGGTAGCGACGGAGGGATGAATGGTGTTCTGATATCGGATAAAGTCCGGAGAAAGAAGGATGGTTTTGCCGTAAGCGCCATCAAAATGGATGGAGATGGTTTGGAAGTCTTCCGGCTTTTCCCCATGCCGACAACCATTCAACGTCTGCAGGATTTCAGCGGCAGACGGACGCTTTGTTGGATCTGTGTCCAGCATTGCCGCAATGATATCTGCAATCTCTGCGGGAATTTTGCTGCGATCAGGCTCTAACTTGCCGGTATCTAAAGCGGCTTCGTAGGGATAGTCGTATTCAGATTCATCATAGGGTGGCAAGGTGCCGCAATAATACTGATGAAAGATAAGTCCCAAAGCAAAGATGTCTGCCTTTTCATCCGGCTCCACATCTTCGCCACAGATTGCCATAAAGGTTTCGGGGGCAAGATATACCAAATCGCCACCGATCTCCTCGTCGTCGGGGACATTGCCCTTGAGAAATCCCGAGTCAAAGTCAATGACTTTGGCGGTAAAGTTCCCGTTCATGGTACGCTTGACCATGATGTTATTGGGTTTTACGTCAAAGTGGACAATGCCTGCGGTATGTAAATCGTAAAAGCAATGGGCAACCGTGTTCAGGAGCAACCGACGTCGAAGCTCGCTGGATGCGGCAATGCCATCAATGGTAACACCCTCAAAGTGAATTTTTTCCGAAACCAAATAGTATCGGCTGTCACAACGGAAAAACTCTTCAATCCGAACCAGGTTTCCTCGGCTGGCAGTATTGATGCGGTTAAAGTAGTCTTTAAACTTCTTTTCAAAGGCCGCGCAATACTTCCGTTTTTCCTGAAACATGGCATCGGACATAATGGATTTATCCATGGGATAAACCGGTTGGATTAATTCTTTGATAAAATAATGCTTCCCGTTTTTGGTAGCAAACGCCCATTTGGAAAAGCCACTGTTGGCGTTGGTTAATTCAGTTGTAAGGGTATATCCGTTTATGATCATTGTTCTTTCTCACCATCATTGTTCTAAAGTGTCGGATGAACATTCCTTAAAGAATGTGCCAATCCTTTGGTTATAAATCCTCTGCCATCTTAAAAAAGTTATTGGTACTTTCGGAAGTGGATTTTTTAGGGGTAGGAGCGGGAGCGCCGCCAACAGGGCCACCGGAAATGGGTGGCTTGACAAATCCGCTCGATGCTCCGCCACCGGGATAAGAATCCGGACGGGGAGGTGGAGTGTATGGTGTCGGATGGTTGTATTCTGTGTTAAGGGAGGTGGTTTCGGTGAAGGTTTCATAGGGGTCAAGGTTCACGTTCCCGGCGGAGAGTTTGGCACCACAATGTCTGCAAAAGCCTGCGCCGGAAGAAATTGATTTCATACAAACAGGACAGGCTATCGTGGCAGGCTCGCTGGAGGGAGTTACCAGACTGATACCACAATATTTACAAAATTGAACGCCCCGTTCCAATAAACCATTGCAGGATGGACAGCGGATGGTTCCGGTGGGTGTTACGTCAGATCCGCAATGCTTACAAAAGAGTGCGCCGTCTTCTAATTCTTTTTTACAGGATGGACAAATCATAACTTACCTCTTTTCGATGTTACAAAGTGAAGCCTATCCTATCAAAGATAGGCAGAATAATCTTTTTTATAATGTTCCCACAGAAGTTGCACATCTGCATCGGGGAGAATATAGTGCTCGTTCAGAAAATTTGCCCGATGCAGGAAATGTCGCTGTATGGCGCTGAAATCACCAAAGCCATAGGTTGCAACACAAAGGGTGAAATCGTCTCCTGCCACATCATACATCCGCTGATGGAGTTGGTTTTTCCATCCGGCAGGATTGGGAGAGGACAGCAAGGTGTCCAAAAGCAAATGTTCAAATTCCATGGGAGAATTCAGATAACCAAAACAGCCATCCGTTGCGGTAATCAGAATAGATGGTTGGGCAACCAAATAGTTCTTTTGGTGGATCTCAAAGGGGGTTGAACCATTGATAACATTGGTCATAACACCATCGTTGATCAGGTTGCTCATGGCATCCTGATTATCCAGATCGTCATTGGTCAACTGATGAAGCCCCGTTGCATCCAAAAGATAGCAACGAGAATCCCCTGCCCAGTAGCAAGAAAGCTCCAATTGCTTGGCTGTGGGTTTTCCTGTCATCATAGCAAGAGTAGTGGGAAAAGACTTGCTCAGGGAGCCCATCATCACGCCGCTTTGGTCTGCATAAGACTTGCAGACTGCCAACGCCCTTTGGATATAGGCAGTCAAGGTGGATGAATCCCCGGATTGTTGGAACCAGTCCATGATACTGCCGCAAACTGCCCGAGAGGCAATGTATGCGCCGGTTTTTCCGGAATAGTTGTTGTATTGTTTGCCACCGGAACCGCCACAACCGTCAAGGGATGCTAAGAGAAACCCATCCTTTTGAACGTCGTAACAATAACAGTCCTCGCCATTGTCCCGAAGCATTTCCTGAGCAACGGCAAAAATCATATCCGGTGTGTGGCTTGCTTTTCTCATATGCAAACCTCCTTGTTGATTAGATAGAGTTGGAGATAACGCCGATAATCTCGTCGTAGTTCAAATCGTCCAACCCGTTTCCTGCTTCGGAGACAAAGTGCAGAACGTTTTCCCAGTTCTGGGAGATGGAGTTCCAAACGGGATCGTCAGGAGCGAACAGTAACAGACGCTTTGCGTTTTGATCCATAAAACCTTTTTGTTGACCAAATCCCCACCAAGCGGAAAGTTCGTTCATATCCTGAGCCATACCGTTGGGATAGAACTCACTGCTCTTACCAAAGCCTAAGGGATGGCTTCCGGCGTCGGTCCATACCACGATAACCTGACGGCTCTTGGTGCCTGCACCGGTTTCTGTCCACTTGGACTTGATGGCATAAGCCAATGCCTCCATGCCGTCCTCAGGATCGTCGCCGCCGCCGTCTGCTTCCAGACTGCGAACACATTGTTCGAATTCCGCTGCCTGCTGGGGCAGGTTGAAAAAGTCGGTAACCAGCATAGCGTCCTTGCCGTCTGCCAGATAGTCACGGAATGCAACAATCCGAACACGAAGTTGGTTGATGTTCTTACGCTTTGCTTCCATTTTAGCGGTTACGTCCTGATAGAAGTTCAGGGCGTTGTTCTTAACGATATCAAGAATATTATCCATACTCATGGTACAGTCAATACAGAAAACCATATCCACGTTATATGTAAGTTTGAAATTACTTGCCATTGTTTGTTTCCTCCTGAATTGGTTAGATTAGTTTGTTTTGATAAGAATTATTGTGCAAGATCACTTGTTTCTTCCGAATTTCCTACACCCATATCGGGTTCATGATTTTCAACATCAGATTCGGAGTCGGAGTCGGGTTCAGATTCGTGCGTGGGTTTAGGCGTAGGGGTAGGCTTAGGCGTAGGGGTAGGCTTAGGCGTAGCGGTAGGCTTAGGCTCCACATCTTTGGCTTCGTTAGCGCCGTCTACCAAGGAGTCGTTGGGCATCAAGGAATCTCTGATTTCCTCAATTTCCTTCATCTGGGAGTTCACCTTACAAATGGTAATAATACCAAAGGTAAGAGAACTGATGAAAATCACCAGACTCATGGCAACGGCAATCAGGCCAAGTTTAGAGTTCTGCTGAGTGGTTTTGTCAATTCGATCTGATTTTTTCAGTAACTTTTGCATATCTGCATCATACATCCCTTCTGAAATAATGGGTTGGTCGGTAGAAGTGCTTCGGCTTGAGTTGTCGGTTGGAACCTGAATGGAAAGAATATCCGCAAAACCGTTGTTGGCCGTGGCTTTTGGAAGTTCTGTTCCGCAATAGTGACACGTTACAGCGCCGTGGGCGTTGTTTTTGCCGCAGTTATCACAAATCATGTTTGGTTCGCCTGCCTTTCTGAAATGGTTTGATCCGCTGTGCTAACGGAGGGTAAACCGAGAGTCTCATAAAGAGCATCCTTCGGGGTTGAAACAGCGTGTGTGGTGCATAAGTGGAAATTGGGTTCCTGATAAAAATCATAAGGAAGTGCCTGTAACCTGCCGGATGCCACTGCCATAAAGAGAATGGTCAGAATAATGATGGCAATAATGATTCCCCAGATAACCCCCACCGCAGAAGACGTTCCGGGGGGTGGCGGTGGAGGAGGCGGCATGTCATAATCCCGGAAGATGGGCCCGGTTTCAGGCCGAGGCGGATTCGGGGTTTTTTTAGACGGCTTGGGAGGCTTGGGAGGCGGAATCTCTCGATCGTCGTTGGGATTCCATTTTCGAAGCAATTCAATGCCCATGGGTCGGGCGCAGTTGCATACGAAACAATGATTGACAGAAATGTCATTTTCTGAGTCACATTCGGGACAAAGCCAACAATCTTTGGGCCGTCGATATTTTAAGATCACATTTGTTTCCATTTAAAATACACCTGTTTCTGATCGCTTATATGAAACGAAATAAAGATATATTTTTATTATGACATGACAGAAGAATTTTGTCAATAGATGGAAGGAGAAATAGTTCTTTGTCAAAAAAGAAGGAAAAGCCCCGCTTACAGGGGCTTTTCCAATGGGAACTATTTTACAATCACCATTTCCTGAACCACATCGTCATAAATCTTCACAAAGAGTCTGGCCTCGTTGCCCTCTTCAAAGATTTCAATATCGGCAGGTGTAACCACCTGAATATCGGACTTATTGCGGGTGGAGTCGTACAAATATACCAAGGTGTCGTTTGCTACGGTAAAGTTGCGAACAACACCGTTGATGGTCATGTTGACACTACCGCTGAACTTTCGGGTAACCCGTCCGTAAACACAGGTCAGGTCATCGGAAATCTTGTTGGTGAATTCAGTGTTCTTGGCACTGCTGTCAAAGAGAAGGTTGATGTCGTCAATTTCGCCCTTACTGTTGGTACGATACTGAATGATATCACCCTTGGAAAGAGCCACGGTTCCGCTACCGCCCGGCTTTAAGAAGACGGACTTATCGGTGGCAAGGAAGTTGACTTCCTTACCGCTCTGCCAGCCGTAGACGCGGTCGGTGTCTTCAAAGTCCTCGTTCTGGGTTGCACCAATATGATCCACTACCAAGATGGGAGATTCCGGTGCGGTAATGCCCACGGAACTTGTAATGACAACCACAGATGCTTCATAGTTTTCCTGAAGGTCATAGATAATAGCGTCATAGGAGGCATCGTTGGAAAGGGTGTTCTTGGTTCGAATGGAATACTTTTCTGTGTCGGTGCCGGCGGTGGCAGGAATGTCAAAGATGATGGTCTTATCCGAGATGGTTACGTTATCCAGTTTGCCGGATGCAGTCTTGTAGATCATGTCATCTTTTCGAATGTTCAGGGTGAACTTTTCGGTGTTGGGTGTACCGCTTGCAGTATTGTCGGTGGCGGTTTCAATGGCGTTGATGTTGCCGTTGCTGTTGGTTTCATAAACCACCAACTGAGGTTTCAGGGTTCCGCCGCCGATTAAGGTGTTCATAACGGTGGTGGGTTCCTGACCATACCGGTCGTTCAGACGCATCTTGTTGGTGCTGGTAAAGATTTGTGTTTCACCTGCCATGGTAAAGATGCGGAACTGCACGGTGGATTCAAAGCTGTCGTTCATGGCGACGCCGATCAAATACCCGTATTTCTTGTTCTGGTTCTGGTCGGTTCCAACGGTTGTGCTGGTATTGACTGCCGCAATCTTGTTCTCGGCATCCAGATAGAAGGTTCCCTTGTCTCTAAGAGCAATGGTTCCGGGGTAGTTGGCGGCCTTCTTGTAGAGTTCGTCTCCTTCACCGATGCGGTAGCCGTCAGCAGTTGCCTCGGTAACCATACCGGTAACAGAATCCTCGGAGACATAACCCTTAATCAGGTTCTTGTCGTCACTGATGGTGTAAGAAATTACATTCCATTCCGCCAGATCTTCCACGCCGATTTCGGCACCGTTCTTAATCAGGCTGAACTGTACGGTCTCCTGATTCTTGTCAAAGACCAAAGAGCCGTTCAGGTATTTGTCGGTGACTCTGCCGGTGACGGTGGAGATGGTATCCACAACCAGATTGGTCATGTGATTTACAAAGACGATTTCATACACGCCGTTAAAGTCTGCATCCAAAAGGGTAACATTACCGGCGGTGGGCTTTAAAGCGTCCAAGGGAACATTGGCCTTGTGCTTTCCGTTGTAGATATAAACTGCCTTGTCTGAAATGGTAACGGATTTAGCACGGCTGTCGGTGGGAGATGCCCAGTACTCAAAGGTCTTTTCTGCATCTGCATCACCGGCTACCGAAACAATGTCATCGGAGTTTGCAACAATGACCTTATTTTTGTTTTCCTGAGGACGAACGTTAATCAAGGTCTTGTCGTCAGTCTTTTTGTCCAGTCTTGCATAGTAGAGAACATTGTAGCCCAGCAACTGTTTTGCGCCGGTGTCGCCTTCTTTGTAGAACTTTTTGTCAATGGTTATCATATCACGGTCGGTGGTGCTTCCTCCGTCCAGAGCGGTTTCGGAGGTAGCGGTAATCTGTCCGTAGCCCTTCTCTACATTTAATCTGTCATAGAGCAGGGTCTTATCTACTACCTCGTAAGAGGTGGTGCTGCCGAATCCGGTCTGTTCCATCAGGTTGACGGTCAGAGCGTTAAAGATAAGCTGAGCAATGTCTCCACGGGTTGCAGGCGCGTTGGCGTTGCCGGACAGACCGCGGAAAAGTTGGTTGTTGGATGCTACATAGAGATAACCTGTAGGATATCCGCCTTTTTCTTCAGCCGCAGGCTGGTAACCCATGGCACGAACCATAATGGTAACCGCTTCCTGAAGAAGAACAGGGTCATCGGGACGGAAGGTACCCACATCGTCACCCAAAATCATACCCTGCTGGTCGGCTACGTTGATAGCACCTGTTGCCCAGTGGTCAGCAGGAACGTCGGGGAATCGGGTGGAGTTCATGGAACCTTTTGCAATGTCCTCAAGACCTACCGAATAGACGGCAACCTTTGCCATCTCGCTTCGAATGATGTTGTCGGCGGGACGAAAGGCGCCGGATTCAGCGTCACCTACCATAATGCCCAAAGCACCCAGCAGTTCAGCGGCTTCCTCGTACCGGGTTCCCACAATGTCCGGAGAAAGGGTTACCCGTCTGGTGCTGTAACGGGATAATGCCGGTGTTTCAGGGGTGGGAGTTGCCGCCATACCATTATACTTGGAACTGTTTTCAAGCAAATTGGTATTTACGCCGTCGGAAAGATCCAACGTCCCGTCGGCGTTGGTACCGTCAATGGCGATTCTTCCCTGCATATTGGGGGTTGGGGTTTCCGTTGGGGCCAAAAGCCCGGGTGTCATAGGATTGCCTTCGCCGTTGCCGGAAACGGACTGGGTTTCTTCCATATAAATGGACGCCTCGTCAGAAGTGGCTTCTGCGGTGGTTGGGAAGATGCCCAGACCGAAAATAATACAAATGGCAAGAAGCGAAGAAATACATCTTTTTTTCATAATCATTTCCTCCTTATAATCAGTCACATGTTGATTGTTGTTTTTTGTCACATTACACAGTTATTTTGTGCAGAGGATGTAAAAATACACAGATAACATTCTGCCAACAATGGAAAATTTAGTTCACAAAATATTTATAAAAATTTTTGGATAGACACTTGAATTATAGTAGAAGATATGGTATAGTGAAATCAAATAGACGGAATATCATGTGTATTTTGGAACTTTTTGAAGAAACAGGAGGAAAAAATTATGAAAAAACAAAGATTGCTTTGCGGCATTTTAAGCATCTGTTTGTTGCTGATGACTGCATCCACTTCTGTCTTTGCGCTGACCTTCGCGGATGTGGAGGGTGACCCCACCGTTTCCTGGGCGCAGGATGCGATTCAGAAGATGACCGATGTCGGATATATTAAGGGTTATGAAGACGGTACATACAAGCCCTACCGCGCTATTTCCAAGTTGGAGTGCCTGCTCCTGATGGGCAGAATCTTAGGCGCAGAGGAAGCGGAGTATGCAGAGGTTTCTGCCGCTGCAAAGGAACAGTTCGGTTCGGTTGTTTCTAAGTACAACAACACCTATGTTACCGAACTCAGTTACCTTCTGTACTTGGGAATCCTGAACGAAGGCGATCTGGTAAGTTATGCTTCCACCGCCAATGCCAACACCGAACTTTATCGTCATCAGGCGGCAATCCTCATGGCAAAGATGCTGGGACAGAACACCGAGGCAAAGAGCTTCGTTCCTGAGGAAGCCACCTATGCAGACGATGCGAATATTCCTGTCGCATCTAAGCCGTATGTATACTATGTAACCGAGCAGGGCATCATGAACGGTATGGATGCAACCGAGGCCGGAGAGCCTCAGTTCTCTCCCACCACCTCCTTGACCCGTGCCCAGATGGCAATGCTCCTTTCTCGTATGATCGAGAAAACCGGAAAGACTGTTTACAAGGCAACCATTGACACCTTGGATTTGGAAAATGATGTGATTCTTATGGCTCAGGATGATGAGTTCAGTGCAAGAGCGGTAGTTCCCGACACTGTTGCTCGTCAGGAGGGCATGGATATCAAGTTAGAGTCTTTGCAAGAAGGCAGTGAGGTTCTTGTGGTGGAAATCGCAGGACACATTCAGGCAATCACCGTGTTGAATGTGGGAACACCTGAGGAGCCTGAGGAAGACGAGGAAGAAGGCACCGTGGTTTATGCTAAGGTTGCCCAGACATCCACCAATGCACAGGGCAAGAAGATTACTCTGGCAGATACCGAAGATTCTTCCAATAGCGCAACCTACACCGTCACCGAGAATTGTGTATTCACCATTTTGGGTGCAAAGGGAAGTTTCGTTGATCTGAAGAAGAACCAGTTTGTAAAGGTTCTGATCCTTGACGGCAAGGTTGCAGAGGTAGCGGTGGTAGACAGTGCTGAAACCATCAAGGGTGTTTTGGCAAAGGTAGAGTTTGACGAAACCAATCATGTATACTTAACCATTGACAAGCAGACCTATGTGGTTTCCAACAAGGGTGCCAAGGTAGAGCGTGACGGAGAAGAAGTAGAGTATCGTGAGTTAGCAGCAGGCGATAACGTTGTTCTGACCCTGAGCTACGGCAAGGTGACCAAGATTGTGGCAGAAAGCAATCTGGAGAAGTTCACCGGAACCCTGCAGGAGATCATCATCGCCAAGAAGCCGGCAGTTACCATTTTGGTTGATGGCGAGGAAGTAACCTATACACTTCGTGCCAATGCCAAGGTTAAGGTTTCCGGCACCGAGGCTACCATTTATGACCTCCGCCCCGGCGTTCAGGTAACCGGCACCATTGACGGCGAGGAAATCAGTGCCATCAATGCATCCACCTTTGTGACTAACGAAAAGGGTGAGTTTACTGCAGAAGTTCTCAATGTAAATACCAGTTACAAGGTAATTACCGTAGTAGACGAAAACGGCAACGAGCAGGACGTTTACTACAACACCAAGACCAACTTCTTAAAGAGCAGCGGTTCTTCCATCAGCGCAAGAGATTTAAAGAAGGGTAACAAAATATCCGTTACCGGTTCTGAAAATAATGGTGTGTTTGAAGCAACAATCGTTATTGTAAAATAAAAAAAGGCACCCAATCGGGTGCCTTTTTTATTTACACTTCCAGGCGTGCCTTGATAGTCTGAATATAGGCAGAGGGTGCTTGGTTCTCGTACTGTTTAAAGGTGCGGCTGAAATAATGCACCGAAGAAAAACCAACCAAAGCGGCAATCTCGGTCAGGTTATGACTTCCTTTCCGCATTAGGCGTTTGGCCTCCTTAATCCGCAGAAGATTCACGTAGGAAACCAAGGTCTCTCCCGTGGCACTGCGAAACCGGTCGCAAAGGGTGGTCTTGTTGGTGCCGAACAAAAAGCAAAGTTCGGAAATACGAAGTTTTTCCCGATAGTTCTCCTTCAAATAATGGCAGAGTGCCTGAATCTTATCGTCGGCTATTTCGCGTTTTTCAGAGTCCACCGATGCTCGATTGGCGCGAATTAGGTCAATGAGTAAAGTTTCCAACTTCAAACGAATCATCTGATCGGCACCATAGGGGTAGTTTTTCCGCTTCTTCATATCCTTTTGATTGGGAATATCATAAGGTGGCAAAAAGACGTTTCTACCCTCCATAATGATATCGGTAAGCAGACGCTTCTGCACCTCCGAAAGTCGGGAAGGCGAATGAGAAAAAACGTCAAGTTCTTCTGCATTGCAGGCAAAGCCCACCACAATAACATTGGCGGCCTCGTCCTGAGGACAGGTGAGAGAATGGGGCTCGTCTGCCTGATGAATCAACAGTTCGCCTGCGTGTAAGGGCCCGGTATAGTGTTCGCCATCCACATGGATAAAGCCACTATCCACATACAAAAGTTCACGAAAGCTGTGTTTGTCTTCAAAAGTATGATATTGCTTGGTGAATTCGAAGTAATGAATGTTGGCAAGATGGCTCACCCGCAGTATGTTTTCAAATCGTTTCAGTTTAAATTCCATATACCTCACCGCCTTTTTGGTATTGTATCACTTTTTACCAAAATTAGCAATAAAAATTTGTGGAGAAAATTCAAGAAATTGAATATTGTGCAAAAATAACGGAAGATTTTCTAAATACAAAAAAGCAGACCTGTGCTATGATAAAGAAAAATGTATATCTTATTCAAAGGAGATGTTATTATGTCAAGAATTTGTATCCCTGATTACGAATACAAAGAAAGAATCCGGAGAGCGGCAAAAATGGTTGCCGATAAAGGTCTGGATGTTATGGTGGTTTGCTCCACCGAGTCCGACTACGCTAACGCAAGATACTTCAGTGGCTTCTGGCCTCTGTTTGAGCGTGCCGGTGTTGCTATTTCCGCAACCGGTGAAGCGGCTCTGTTGGTAGGTCCCGAGTGTGTGATTTTCGCAAAGGACGTTGGTAAGATTGACAGAGTTTTCTGTTTGAGAGAGTTCAGAGAATCTGCTGACCCCTCTTATCCTGAGTTGAAGGCAAACACCTTTAACGATGTGTTCAAGGCATTGGGTGTTACCGGTGACAAGATTAAGATTGGTCTGGGTAGTTACGTTGAGTGCACCCTGCCCATCTACGAGGGCTTAAAGGATAGCTATCCCGAAGCAGAAATCGTAAAGTGCATCGATATCATGGTAAACTTAAGAAAGATCAAGTCCGAGAACGAACTGGCTTGTATTCAGGAAGGTTTCCGTATTGTTGACCTGGCTACCGACGAAGTAATTCGTCATTTGAAGCCCGGTGTAACCGAACTCCAGATGGTAGGTATCGCGCAGAGAGTCATCTATGAAGAGGGCGCAGAGTACGAGGGTCTTCCCATGTACGTATTCAGCGAAAAGTCCACCAGCCATGCAATCAGCCGTTCCGGTTACAGAACCATCAACAAGGGCGACATCGTTCAGCTGAACCTGTCCGCTAAGATTGATGGTTACTCTCCTGCAGTAGG
>JAZRCD010000350.1:0-5637 GCA_045635425.1 Ructibacterium sp.
CGCAAAATTCGACAAGGTAACCTTGACGCAGGACAGAATTAAGGTTCGTCCTGAGGAAATTGAAGCCGGATATGAGCGTTTGGATGACGAAACCCGTGAGGCAATTGCCTATGCGGCAAAGAATATCAAGAACTTCCACGAAAAGCAACTCCCCGAGGAGATGTGGTTCACCGAGGTGGACAAGGGTCTTTTGGTTGGCGAAAAGACCACTCCCATTGTGGATGTATGTCTTTATGTTCCCCGTGGTAAGGGAAGTTTCCCCTCTGTGCTTTTGATGCTGGGTATTCCTGCAAAGGTTGCAGGTGTAGAGAAGATTGTAGTGGTAACCCCTCCCAACGAAAAGGGCGAGGTAGACGATGCGATCTTGGCAGCGGCAAAGATTATCGGTATCACTGAGATTTATAAGGTGGGCGGTATTCAGGCTGTTTCTGCTGTTGCGTTTGGAACCGAAACAATCCCTAAGTGTCATAAAATTATCGGCCCGGGCAACTCCTATGCCACTGCGGCAAAGAGAGTTCTGGCAAACTATATCGATGCAGGCCTTCCTGCAGGTCCCAGTGAATGTATCATCTTAGCCGACGAAAATGCAGACCCTGAAAAGGTGGCGCTTGACTGGATGATTGAGGCAGAACACGGACCTGACTCTGCAGCACTTTTGGTAACGCATTGTCCCGAACTGGTGGAGAAGGCGGCAAAGATTGTTGAGGTTCAGCTCACCAAGATTTCGGACAAACGTCGGGAATTTGTTACCACCAACTTCAATACCTATGGTGGTGCAATCATCACCGACAGTTTGGAAGAGAGTATTGATTTTGTTAATGATTATGCGCCGGAACATATGGAAGTTATGACCGAGAAGCCTTTCGAGGTTCTTCCCAAAATCAAGAATGCCGGTGAGATTCTGCTTGGTGACTACACTCCCGTTACCCTTTGTAACTTTGTGCTGGGTCCCAATGCAATTCTTCCTACCGGACAGTTTGCAAAGACCTACTCCAGCGTTTCTGTATTTGACTTTTTGAAACGTTCTTCCGTTGGCTATGCCTCCAAGGACGGATTCGAAATGGTTCGGAACTACGCTTATCGTTTTGCTACCGTAGAGGGCTTTGATACCCACGGTCTGGCGGTAAAAGAAAGAAAATAAAGGAGTTGATTTTGATGAAAAACAAAATCACAGTTGAAAGAAAGACCACTGAGTCATCCATTCGTGTTACCATCGAAAAGGGTGCTTTAAAACCCGATTATCGGAGTAAAATCAAGACCCCCCTGCCTTTCCTTAATCACATGATTGAGCATATTGCATGGCGCGGAGCTTTGAATATCGAAATCGATATGAGCTTAGATGAATTTCAGCTCGATCACTTGGTAACCGAGGATGTTTCCATGACCTTGGGCCGTGCGGTGGGAGAGTTTGTGAAGTTGAACGCCCCCTCCGGTTACGGCTTTGGTACCGGCATTATTGACGAAGCAAAGGCAGAGGCAGTTATTTCCTTTGAGGACCGCTCCTATCTGGACTTCACCACCGAGGTGGACTATGACGAGATGGTAGAGGGAATGCCTGCGGAGGAACTGATTACTTTCTTGGATGGATTTACACAGGGTGCTCGTTGTACTCTGCATATTGATATCCTCAAAGGCGAGAACGGACACCACATCTGGGAGGCAACCTATCGTGCCTTTGGTATTGCATTGGGTGTTGCTCTGTCTGTTGACGAAAGTCGGAAAGGTCTGACCTCCGGTGTGGCAGGAAAGGTGACTTATGAAGTTACAGCGGAATAATATCGAAACCATCATCTTTGATATGGATGGTGTTATTACCAGCGAATTCTTGTACTGGGACACGGCGGCACTTACCGTCTACGAACTTCTGTACAGTCACGAATTCTACGGTAACCGTGAGATTGATCGGGAATGGTGCCGAAACAATGTACGGGAAGTGTTTAACACTGTTTTTTGCCATGGCAAGACCGTTCAGGCGGTGAAACGCCTTGGTGTAAATACCAACTGGGATCTTGCCTATCTTGTTTTTGCAGTTTCCAAGTATCTGGAGACCGAAGTACCTGACTTTGACAGTTGGCACTTTGATTCAGTGTGTATGTTTATGGAGAACATAGCGGTTCAACCCCCGAAACTTTATGAGAATATCGAGGGGTTGTTGGCGTCTGCAATTCCCGATGAAGACGGTTGCTACAAACGCGGTGACAGTCGTCTGTGGAATGAGGTTTTGACATCCTTTCAGCGTTGGTTCCATGGTGACGGCGAAATAGAAGGCCTGAAAACCGATGAAGAACCCATTGTTCCTCTGGCAGAGATTCAGGAGACTTTGTCTGCTTTGAAAACCGCAGGATTCCGCCTTGGAATCGGCACCGGAAGACCTCGGGAGGAAATTATCTTTCCTTTAAAGATGTGGAATCTTTTGGGTTATTTTAAGCCTGAGTGCATTGCAACCTATGACGAGGTGTTGAAGGCAGAAGAAAAGCTTGGTATGAAGAATAAACTTGCGAAGCCACATCCTTTTGTGTTCCAAAAGGCGGCCTTTGGGGGAAGTTTTTCCGATGATGAAATTGTCAAAGGCGTTATGTCCAAAGAATTGGCAAGCAGATGTCTTGTGGTGGGAGATGCTCCCAGTGATTTTCTTGGGGCGAAGATGGGTGGATTCCCGTTCTGTGCCGTTCTGACCGGTGCTGCAGGAACTGCCGCAAGAGGATATTTTGAAGAGAATAAAGCGGAAATGGTGCTTGACTCCGTTCTGGATTTGAAGGTAGAGGTATAAGCCAATCTGTGATAGAAACCTGAAACAAAGGAGATTGATCCTATGAATATGTTATCAGTGCAAATGGGAATCGCAACATTAAATGATGAAAGTTTGCCAAAGTATTTGGCAGAACTAAAGACCTGTGATGTTCAGCGGGTCTTTCTTTATGGGGCGGATGCCATCCGAAGAGAAAATGAGATTCTGTACGAAGAACCGGAGAGAATAGAAAAAGTGATCCGGTATTTTCAGGAGAATGGCATTGAGGTTGGAATCTGGATTGATGTCTTGGGCCACGGAGTTGCCCTCTCACACGCCACAGAGCCTGAGAACACAGAAAAACACTATACTTTTATTGAGGGCGCAACCGGTGAGGGAAACCACTATGGTTATTGCCCTATGGATGAGCAGTTTACCAAGGATTTTCAAGAGGGAATCCGTCGGATTGCCATGCTTGGCCCCGATTTGATTATGCTGGATGATGATTTTCGTTTGAATGGTCGTCCAAACTATTACTTAGGTTGCCTTTGTGATAAACATCTGGCAGAATATCGAAAACGACTTGGGGAGGATATCCGCAAAGAGGATGTACCGGAACTGGCTTTTACTGGTGGGAAAAACCGCTACCGCAGTATCTTTTTGGAACTGTCGGGAGAGACCCTGCTTAATTTTGCTAAGGCTCTTCGTGAGGCGGTTGACAGTGTGAACCCGAAGGTTCGTCTGGGTGTTTGTTCCGGACAAGGGAACTGGGATTTGTGTGGTACCGATATGATTGCCATTGCTAAGGCAATGGCGGGAAAAACCAAACCATTCTTGCGCACCCAAGGCGCCTTTTATGGGGAAGAACCGGTGCACTTTGCAGTGGAAACGACTCGGGTGCAGATGGCGTGGTGTAAAGGTAGCGGCGTTGAAACCTTCCCTGAGGGTGACACCTACCCAAGACCCCGATATAATGTTCCGGCAAGGTTTTTGGAGTTGTATCACTTGATGCTTTTGGCAGATGGTACTGCAGATGGAATGTTTAAGTATATGTTCGATTATAACCGTCCCTTTGACTATGAAAGGGGTTATGCCGAGCAGCATATCAGAAATGCCCCTCTGCGAGAGGAAGTTGCCCAACTGTTTGACGGAAAAGAGTCGGTGGGTATTCGTGTGTTTACCCAAATGCACAAGATAGAGAATTGGGAATTTAAAACGCCTGCCGAAGATGGCCTAATCGGGAAGTTGATCACCTCTTACCGTAGTCCCGGCAGAAAGTTGCTTACCTGTAACAGTATTCCAACCACCTATGGATCCGGTGAGTATCCTACCCTGATCTGTGGAGAACATGCTCGATATGTCTCGGAAGAGGATATGAAACATGGTGCTATTTTAGATGCTGTTGCGGCAAGAATCCTTACAGAACGTGGCTTTGATGTGGGATTTTTAGGAGAGGATGAAACAGGGTTCCCATCCGGTATGTCAGGGGAGTATTTCATTGAGGCCGGTGATATGCACGGATTTATTGATCAGACAATGCTTAAGAAAATTCGTTGCAATGACAAGGCAGAAGTTTTGAGTAGATTTATGCCGGACAACGCCCCTGCAAGTTATCGGTACGAGAATGGAAAGGGAGAGCGATTCCTTGTGTTTGCCTTTGACGAATTTGCGTCCCGTCCCAATGCCACGGCACCTAACCGAAACTACTTCCAGAACTATTATCGGCAGAAGCAGCTTTTGGATGGAGTGGAATACCTTTGCGGAAAGCCTTTGCCGGTATCTTCTGAGAAGAATCCCCTTTTGTATTTTCTGTCTGCCCAAGATGAAACATCTATGGCGGTAGCAATGGCAAATGTCTTTCCTGATGAGATTGCAGAACCGAAGATTCGGTTAAATAAGAAGTACCAAAAGATTCGGTTTGTCAATTGCTCCGGAAGATTGGAGGGGGATACGGTGTATCTTTCTCGCATAGAACCTTATGGCTTTGCCGCATTTGAGGTGGAATAGAAGAACTTGTATAAATGAAAAAGATACAGAGTAATCTGTATCTTTTTTTGTTACAAAAACTGCAGTTTTTTCTTATAATTTTTCCGCTTCTTTTTTCATTTTCTTTACAGAGAGAATGGTGCTATGGTAAGTTGTAGTTACAGAAAGAATTTTTTGATAGGGGAGGAAGATTCTATGAAAAAGATAAGTATTTTACTTTGCTTTATTCTGTGTGTTTCTTTTTGTCTGCCGAATATGGCCATGATGACGGTTGGCGCCACAGAAATCAATTCAGATTTGTTGAACGGAATAGGCGAAGTGTTAGGGACAAAGGGGGCGGCTTTGGCAACGGGAAATTCTGCTATGGTGCTGGATTTTACCGATAACTTCAATGGTTCTACCGAAGGCGTTACCGATGTAAGTAGCGGAGTTACCTATAACCAAAACGGCATTGTATTTCCCTTGGCATCCTCCAATTATGCATGGAGATATCGCCCCCATAATGGTTGGTCTCCTCTTGCTGCAACGGGAAATTACGGCTTTCGTTTTAAACTGAACCAAACGGGTGAAGTACAGAATGTTGCCTATAGTAATGTGGATGCTTCCGGAAGAACCTTTATGCGTTTTCGGGAGAACGAGATTGCCATTTGGGAGGCAGGCGGAACAGGCTTTGTTCGAGCAGAACTGTTGGCGGATTTCTCTTGCGGAACCGATTGGATTGACGTGTTGGTAGTCGAGAACTCCAAGGGTGGTTATGACGTTTATCTCAAAAAGGCAGTGGATAAATCATTTATAAAAATTGCATCTACCTCAACCTATCGTCCGGGAGGAGATATCACAAGTGGTTTTGCTTTTTCTGCGCAGGGTGCCTATATCAGTTACGCGGCATCTTTTGAAGAGGCGGCAAGTCGGAGGCCAAGCGG
>JAZRCD010000351.1:0-3208 GCA_045635425.1 Ructibacterium sp.
CTATCCCTACAGTATGCGGACTATGTTGGAAGATAAGGGATATAATATTACATTAAAAGAATCGGAGTACACCTACCGATTGGAGGCAGAACCGGCATCGGCACCCTTGACCGGAGGCTATCTCCTTTTGGAAAAGGAGATTCCCGATAACAGCATCTATCCCATTTACTACCAAGGTGAAATCATTGGATATCGGTGTCGATTCCCGGAAATGTGGGTGGAGACGGATGAAAATGGTGTTTATTCTGGTCGTGAAGTCCAGACCACAGTGGAATATTTTTACACCGAAAAGGTGGAGGATATGATTTTCCGGGCGGGAAATGTCAATCCCACTGCAGAGGATTGGTTGGACTATTTTAATCGATACACTTCCTGTACCATCAAGGAACAGTTTGAAACGGAGGAGTACCTTTTCCTGTATCTTGTCACTCATACACCCCACGGGAATATAGAACGGCTGATTAAAATTAATAAGGCAGACGGTAGCAAATTGGAGTATAGCGAACAGTTTGAGTCGGTGAGTCTTCATGGACAGCGGAATTTTGATAAGGTGGAGATTGACAGGGAGAACGAAACCGTTTTGGTTCACTATGACAAGGATTATGTGATAGATTTGCATACCGATGAGGTGCGGGAGTATCAAAAGTTAGAAACAGATATTGGAATCGGTATGGCAGAGGGTCGTCCCTCAGAGTATGAACGTCGGTGTGCTTGGGGTGGCCAGGCAGAATATAATCTGATTTCCGGCGATACAGCAACAAAAGTAGCGGGATTTTCGGTGAATGAGTATTACTATGCCAATATGCTTCCCCTGAAGGAAACCTTTGAACTATTAAACATCGACTATTCCTTTGAGAATGATGTGTTAACCATTGATACTTCCAATGCAAAACCGTTCTCTTTTGAGCGAACGGAGACGAAGCCGGACTTTTTGAGGGATGATGCCATTTACTATTTATATCTGGAAAAAGTAATGGTAAATGGTGAGGAAACGGAAGTTACCTATCAATACACCAGCGGACATTTTGAGAATATGCATACCGGAAGAGCCAAGGCAAAGCCCTATGTCTGCAACGGAACGGTGTATATTAACGATAGTTTCATCCGATTTTTGTATGCTTTTGCGGAAAAATAGCAGAGAGGAACAAGAATGGGGATGAGTGTGTGAAAACCGGAAAGGAGATAACCAATGGAAGAACAATCCTTTCGTTATGAAGATATGATGGACGAGCAGGTGGTGGAGCTTTCCGCAGAGGGAGATAAGTCTGCCACCGAGTATATCTTAGAGAAGTATAAGAACATGGTTCGTGCCAAGGCGAAAATGTACTACTTGGCAGGGGCGGATAAAGATGACCTGATTCAGGAGGGAATGATTGGTCTTTTCAAGGCAATCAGGGACTTTGATGCTACCTATCAGGCGTCCTTTCACGGATTTGCTGAAATGTGCATCAAACGACAGATGATTACTGCAGTAAAAACTGCGGCTCGACTAAAGCATGGACCTCTTAATTCTTACGTTTCTTTGAATACGCCTGTCTACGAGGACGGGTCGGAACGGATGCTTTTGGATGTTCTGGCGGAGCGGGAAGCCGTGGATCCGGAGGAAATGATGCTAAGACGGGAGAAAGCGGAAACCCTGGAGGCGGATATTGCGGAAAAGTTGAGCGGACTGGAACAGAAGGTTCTGTCTTTGTATTTAAACGGCAAAAATTATCAGGAAATTGCCGAAGATTTGGAGCGTTCTCCCAAATCCATTGACAATGCACTCCAACGTATCAAGCGGAAACTGACCGCCGAAGAATAGATAAGAAAAGTCGCCCCTACAGCGGAAATGCTGTGGGGGTTCTTTTTTGCGGAACAAAAGCGAAAAAATCCTGAAATTTTTCTTGAAAAAATCCCCTGCCACGCCTTGACACCTGAGGGATTTTCCTTTATACTAAAGATAATAGATTAAATTGGGTGTATTGTATCCCAAAAAGACCGGGAAGGAATGAGAAATTTGGCACAAGAGAAGAAAATGGTAGAAGAAATTACCTCCATGAGCGAGGATTTCGCACAATGGTATACCGATATTATTAAAAAGACACAACTTTGTGAATATTCATCCATTCGTGGATGTATGGTGATTCAACCCTATGGCTATGCCATCTGGGAAAATATTCAGAACGGGCTTAACGCTCGGTTTAAAAAGACCGGTGTTGAAAACGTATATATGCCCATGTTTATCCCTGAGAACCTTCTACAAAAGGAGAAGGATCACGTAGAGGGATTTGCACCTGAGGTTGCATGGGTAACCCACGGCGGAAATGAGAAGCTGCAGGAGCGTCTTTGTGTTCGCCCCACTTCCGAGACCCTGTTCTGTGAGCATTATGCAAACGCGATTCGTTCTTATCGGGATCTGCCCAAACTCTATAACCAATGGTGTAGTGTAGTTCGTTGGGAAAAGACCACTCGACCCTTCTTGAGAAGCATGGAGTTCTTGTGGCAGGAAGGTCACACTGCCCATGCTACCGCAGAAGAGGCACAGGAGAGAACCATCCAGATGCTGAACGTTTATGCGGACTTCTGTGAAGAAGAACTGGCAATTCCCGTTATCAAGGGTCAAAAGACCGAGAAGGAGAAGTTTGCCGGTGCCCATGAGACTTACACCATCGAGAGTTTGATGCATGATGGTAAGGCGCTTCAGTCAGGAACCAGCCACAACTTCGGCAACGGTTTTGCAGAAGCATTTGGAATTCAGTATTTAAGTGACAACAACACCATGGAGTATGTTCATCAGACTTCTTGGGGTATGTCTACCCGTATCATTGGTGCAATCATCATGGTACATGGTGACGATGCAGGATTGAAACTTCCTCCCAGAATCGCGCCCATTCAGGCGGTTATCATCCCGGTTGCTCAGCACAAAGAGGGCGTTTTGGAGCGGGCAGGACAATTGAAGGATCAACTTTCCGAGAAGTTCCGTGTAAAACTGGATGACAGCGATAAGTCTCCCGGTTGGAAGTACAGTGAGTACGAGATGCGCGGTGTTCCGGTTCGTATCGAAATCGGCCCTAAGGACATCGAGAACAATCAGGCGGTTCTGGTAAGCCGTGTGGACAGAAGCAAGACCTTTGTATCTCTTGACAACATCGAAGAAGAACTGGAGGCTCTGCTCACCAAGATTCAGGCACAGATGTTGGAAGCTGCACGCCAGAATCGTGAAGAA
>JAZRCD010000352.1:0-2801 GCA_045635425.1 Ructibacterium sp.
ACCAGAACCGCACCCTCACAGAACGCCAAAAACGCAGGCAATACCGTATCAATGGTGGGCTTGTCCGCCACCATGGCGTCGGTAATCCCTGTCAGGTCGGTGATTTTGGGAGGAATGGGCTTTTGCGGGTTAATCAGTTGAGAGAAGGTTCCCACCTGCTCTCCGTTTTCGATACGAATGGCACCGATTTCGGTAATCTCTTCCAAGGCAGGGGAAAGCCCCGTGGTCTCAATATCAAAGACAACGTAAGAACCGCTCTTTCCCAGGTTGGCCAGTTGCCCGATGGCAGAGTCGGTATCGTCAATGAGATACCCCTCAATGCCGTAGAGCACCTTAAAGTCCTGTCCGCCCTTGTTGATATCGGAAGAGGTATAGTGTGCCTCGGGGAATGCCTGAGCAACCCCGTGGTCGGTAATGGCAATGGCTTTGTGTCCCCATTTTGCCGCGCGCTTGATTAAATCTTTTGCCGAGGTCACCGCATCCATGGCACTCATCTTGGTGTGCAGGTGGAGTTCCACTCGCTTTTCCTCAGCGGTATCCTGACGCATGGGAATGGGCTCCAAAAGTTCTGCCGCATTGACCTTTAAGGTAGGCTTGTGGGAGAAATCGTCCATTTCAAAATTTCCCCGAAGCCGAACCCGATTTCCTGCAGAGATGCCTGACATGGCCTTGCCAAGTCGCTCGGTTCTGCCGAAAATACTGCAGAAGCATCCCCAGTTATCGTCACCTAAGTTAAAGTCAATGGCAACATTGCCCGTGAGTTTTCCGTTCCGTTTCAGTTCCCGTACCTCAGCGGTGAGAATTTCGCCCTGCACCGCCACATTCTGCATTCCCTCGGCAATGTCAATAATGGAAACGCAGGATTCGGGAGGAATATGCTTACCAAACAGAAGTCCCGACGAGGGGGCTTCTGCCTTCTTGCCGCCCCCTACAGGGGCAAAACCCGAAGTAACTGCCGCCGCTTTGGCGGTGAGTTCCTTCTGTTTTTCCTCTTGTTCTTTCATGTAACTTTCCATGTCCATGGTCTCAAAGAGGGGATTTACCGTCACCGAAAGACCAAGTTCCTCTCTTAAGGTGTCGGTCAGGTAGTCAAAGAACCGACGTTGCTTCAAAAACTCCTCGCCACCGCGGATTCCTTTGACGGTCAGAACGCCGTCACCCAAATCTGCTTTGGCTTTGCCCAAGCAGATGCGACAGGCAGGGTTTTGGTATAAAAACCCCAAAATCAACCCACCAAGATAGTTCTCGTCAGGGATGAGGTCGGGATAATGCATGGTAATGGTCAGGTCAGACAGAGAATAAACCGACTTAACCCCGTTTTGGTACTCCAAAAGCTCCACCCGATCCAGAAAAACGGAGGAGGAAAGGGTCAGTTCAATGCGGTTTTCTTCCAGAAAGAGCTGACTGGATTCAATTTTCGTTTTTTCCAATTGTTGCGCGAAGGTTTCCAGAACGGTCACCTTGTCAAATAAATCTAAAATACTATTCATAACTATCCTTTTATCATCGTTTCAATTTCTGTCAAAAGTTCCGTCACAATGGCATCCTCGGGGATCTTCTTCACAATCTCGCCCTTTTTAAAGAGAACAGCACAACCGTCTCCCCCTGCAATGCCGATATCCGCATCTTTGGCTTCGCCGGGGCCGTTCACCACGCACCCCATGACAGCAACCTTTAACTTGGCAGGAATCTTCTCCACCGCCTCGGTCACCGCCTGAGCAATGGGAATCAAATCAATCTTGGTCCGTCCGCAGGTGGGACAGGACACCACCGAGATACGGTCACCGCCCAAATCCAAGGCTTTCAGAATCCGCCGTGCCACTTCCGGCTCTTTTACCGGGTCATCGGTCAGGGAGACCCGAATGGTTTCCCCAATGCCGTCTGCCAGAAGGGAACCGATTCCAATGGCGGATTTCACCACACCGTCTCCGTAAGTTCCCGCCTCGGTTACCCCCAAATGGAGGGGATAAGGGAAGGTCTCACGGGCAAGGCGGTATGCCTCAATGGTGGTTTTCACCGTGGAGGATTTCATGGACAGAACAATATCGTCAAAGTCGTAGCGATTCAGGATTTCCACATGGCGCTTGGCACTTTCCACCATGGCATGGGCTAAGTTGCCGCCACATTGCTCCAAAAGTCCCGCCTCCAAGGAACCACCGTTTACGCCGATGCGAATGGGGATTCCCTTTTCTCTTGCGGCAAGGGCAACCGCCTTGGCCTTTTCCTCACCGCCAATGTTTCCGGGGTTAATCCGAATCTTGGATACCCCCCGTTCGATACACATCAGGGCAAGGCGATAGTCAAAGTGAATATCCGCCACCAACGGCACGGGACCGGTCTCAACCAGCGTTTCCATGGCAATGGCAGAGGCCTCGTCGGGAACCGCAAGCCGAACAATATCACATCCGGCATCGGAAAGCGCCTGAATCTGGGCCTTTGCCGCCGAAATATCCGATGTATTTACATTGGTCATGGACTGAACAGCAATAGGCTGTCCCGACCCCAAAATAACATTACCGATTTTCACGGATTTTATGGTTTTCATGGTATCAACTCCTATGGGAGAATCGCTTAATTTCCACTTTATATTATAGCCTTACAAGAATTCGTTGTCAACAGTCGTGCTTGAAATTTGGCGAACTTCGCCCGTCACTGCGACGAGGAATGAAAGTCATGTACAAGGAGTACACTCCTTCCATTCCTCATCTTGCGCCGGACAAATTTCATCCAAATTTCTGCGCACTAGAATTTATAGTCGTGCTTGAAAATCAGGCAATCTTTCTCCGTAGCAGCGGATTCCT
>JAZRCD010000353.1:0-1772 GCA_045635425.1 Ructibacterium sp.
GGTTTCTATCCCGAGGACGAATACGATCTGGCAGGTTTCTCTGTTGGTATCGTGGATAAGGATAAGATCATCGATGGCTCTAAACTGGAGGCAGGAAATGTGATTATCGGCATTCAGTCCTCCGGCGTACATTCCAATGGCTATTCCTTGGTTCGTAAGGTATTTGATATTAACGATTCCGAAGAGTGCGTAAAGAGACTTCATACCTATAGCGACGAACTGGGTATGATGGTTGGTGAAGCACTCCTGACTCCCACCAAGATTTATGTAAAGCCTTTGCTTGACACCATCAGTGCAGTGGATGTAAAGGCAGTTTCTCATATTACCGGTGGTGGCTTCTACGAGAATATTCCCAGAATGTTAAAAGAAGGAACCAGAGCAAAGATTGATAAGAGCAGTTTCGAAGTTCTGCCCATCTTTAATATGATTCAGAAATTGGGCGATGTATCCGAAAAGGATATGTTCAATACCTATAACATGGGTATTGGTATGATGCTGGCAGTACCTGCTGACCAGGCAGATAAGGCGGTAGAAGTACTGACTGCGGCAGGAGAAAAGGCATCCGTGATCGGTGAGATCGTTGCCGGAGAAAAGGGTGTGGATATATGCTAAGAATCGGCGTGTTGGTTTCCGGTGGCGGCACCAATCTTCAGGCGCTTATTGATGCACAAAAAGAGGGTATCATCAAAAGTGGTGAGATTGTAACCGTTGTCAGCAACAAAGAAGGCGTTTATGCATTAGAGCGTGCCGAAAAGGCAGGTATCGATCATAAGGTAATCACCAAAAAGTCCTGCGGTGGTGACAGTATGGCGTTTAACAAAGCCATCTGTGACTACATGAAAGAGCAAAAGGTGGATATTATTGTTTTGGCAGGATTCCTTGCAATTTTAGAGGGAGAACTCTTAGATACCTATAAGGATAAGATTATCAACATCCACCCGTCCTTGATTCCTTCCTTTTGCGGAGATGGATTCTATGGACTCAAAGTTCATCAGGCGGCTCTGGACTATGGTGTTAAGGTGACCGGTGCCACCGTGCATTTTGTAAACGAGATTACCGACGGAGGAAGAATCATCCTCCAAAAGGCGGTAGCCATTCAAGAAGGCGATACTGCAGAAGTTCTGCAACAGCGTGTCATGGAAGAAGCGGAATGGAAAATTCTTCCCCAAGCGGTGGAACTGGTTTGCAGCGGACAAATCAAATAGGAGGAAGCAGTATGAAAAAGGTAGTTTCTTTGATTTTGTGTTTTGTTCTTGTTATTAGTGTAACTTCTGTTTTTGCAACGGAGGATGTAGATTGGAAAATGCTCTATGATGCCAAGATGAGTGAAATCATCAATGAGTACGAAACCGGAATTCGTGATGATAACGGCAATAAGGATGTGTGGGGAGATAGTACGTATTATTTTGCACTTTTTGACATTAATTTTGATGGTATACCGGAGCTTTATCATACTCTTTGTGGCTATTTTGAGATGGAACCTTCCACAAGTGCGGAGAATGAAGAAGTATATTATATCAAAGCCGGAAAAGTTGAGAAAGCTACTATTCAGGCAGAGCATGGATTGGCGTTTCTTCCCATGTATGCAGGAAGAATGGAAGAACCCGGTGCTTTGTATGAATATAACAGCAGATGGCAATTTGTTTTGCGGAACATGACCACCGGAGAGATTTCTTTCATAACAAATGATTCTTATACCGGGTTTATGGATAGACCGGATCGTTGTTATGACAAACTGACATTTGACAGCCAAACCGGTGTGTTAAAATCTG
>JAZRCD010000354.1:0-6495 GCA_045635425.1 Ructibacterium sp.
CTCTGCAACATGCTCACGGATGGGGGCCATCAGATATTCGCCCTCGGCACTGATGCCGCCGCCAATAACCAGAATTTCAGGTTCAAAAATATTAATCACACTAACCACGCCGTCCGCCACATAGGCAATGTATTGGTCGACCACCTTTTGTGCGGCGGGATCTCCTGCTTTGGCGGCATCAAAAGCGATTCTGCCATTGACTTTTCCAAGTTCCTTCGCTTTTTTTGCCATCAGGCTGTCAGGGTGCTCCTCAATTGCCCGTTTGGTTTGTTGAATCAAAGCGGTAACCGAGGCATAGGATTCCCAACATCCTTTCTTGCCGCAGGTGCAGGGTTCTCCGTTGTGAACCAAGGTGTAATGCCCCAACTCTCCTGCGGCTCCGTTGAAGCCACGGAAGATTTTCTTGTTCAGGACAATACCGCCACCAACACCGGTACCCAAGGTAACGGCTACAAAACTGTCTGCGCTACCGCCGGTTGCCATATATTCTCCATATGCCGCCGCATTGGCGTCGTTCTCTACCGCAATGGGCAGGTCAGGGAAGTGACGGTGCAACTCCTCTGCCAAGGGAACGTTGTGCCAATCCAAGTTGTTTCCGTAGATAACAATGCCCTTGTTACTGTCAATGGAACCGGGGGTTCCGATGCCGATACCCTTGATGTCTGCCATGGTATAGCCGGCAGATTCGGTAATCTCCTGACACAGTTCCGCCATATCCCGAACAATCTCCTGATAGGGACGGGGATGTGCGGTGGGACGAGAATTTTTTGATACAATGTTACCATTGGCGTCCACCAAGCCAACTGCAATGTTGGTGCCACCTAAGTCTATTCCAAGATACATGCGAATTCCTCCAAAAGAATGATAAGGTTATTATACAGGAAATTTCAGGATTTGTAAATATTAAATTGGGTATATTCCGCCAAACATGTCCCATAATAATCAGAAGAGGTGAAGACGGTGATTACGACAGTATTGCGGACAATTGTGGTTTATGGGTTTGTGGTAATGGTTTTGCGTTTAATGGGAAAACGGCAGATTGGTGAACTGGAACCTTCGGAACTGGTGGTAACCATTATCATATCCGATGTGGCGGCCATGCCCATTACCAATCCGGGGTTTCCGCTTTTGGGGAGCAGTCTTGTCATTTTGACACTGGTGATTCTGGAAATTTTTCTTTCGTACTTTTCCTATCACAGCACCAGATTGCGAACCATTTTGTATGGACGCCCCAGTATGTTTTATGAGAACGGGAAACTGAACCAACAGGAAATGCGAAAGCAACGGTTCAACGTGGCTGATTTGATGGAGGAACTACGAAACAACGGAGCGGTCAGCTTGAATCAGGTGGAGTATGTTCTCATGGAAACCAACGGAAAGGTTAGTGTGATTCTCAAGGCGGAGGAGAGCCCCTTGACGCCCAGAGATATGATGGTTTCTCCCCAACCCGTGCGGATGAGTTATGTGCTGATTGATAACGGGAATTTAATATCAGGGAACCTGAATCGATTGGGACTCAATGATATCTGGCTTCAAAAAATTCTCAAGCAGAATAAGGTGAAAAAGGTAAGGGATGTATTTTACATGAGTGTGGAAAAGGATACCGGGCAGGTGGTGTTGATTCCCAAAGAAAAGGAGAAGAGAGGATGAATCGAGTCGTTGCGGCCATATGTATTCTGGTATTGTGCGGAACTTTTATCGGGGTACACACCTACCAGATTTTACAATTGAACAAGGATGTCTCTTCCCTTTGTGACAAGGTGGAAGAGAAGTTTTACAAGGAAGAGTGGGAATCCATATCCAAGGAGCTGGATGCCATCAAAAAGCGATGGGAGAAAAGTCGGTTCTGGGCGTGCATGACCATCAATACCGTTGAAATCGAGGAAATCGAAATCTCTTTGGCGCAGGCTATGAAATACGCCAAGGAAGAGGAACGGACGGACTTTATTGGGGAGTTTACCATGTTTCGGATGAAGGTTTCCCATCTGCCCCATCAGGAGGGATTCAGCATCGAAGAACTTCTTTAGGTTGACAGTTTCATGGAAGGTGTGCTATGGTAGAGAAAAGCCATAGGAGGGATGAAGATGAAACTGCTCATCAGCGGATGTTTACTGGGCCTTGCCTGTCGATATGACGGAGCTTGTCGACCATTGCCCAAGGAAGTTTTGGAGGCATTGGAGGAGAAATTTCAACTGATTCCCGTCTGCCCCGAGCAATTGGGAGGACTGTCCACCCCGAGAAATCCGTCGGAACGTGTGGGGGATAAAGTGATTTCCGACATTGGATGTGATGTGACCGAAGAGTACCAAAAGGGGGCTCGGGAAGTGTTGAAACTTGCCCAGATGTTTGGTTGTCATAAGGCGCTCTTGAAAGAGAAGAGTCCTGCCTGCGGAAGCGGACTGATTTATGACGGCAGTTTTCAGAAAAAACTTGTGTCGGGGGATGGCGTAGCCACAGAACTTTTACGGCAAAACGGGATTCAGGTTTTTGGAGAAAGTGAGATAGAGAAGTTGATGGGTTGACGCTTTGTCAACCCATTCTATTTCAACAGAAGAAAACAATAAAATTTTGGTAAAAAAGATGTAGATTTTTTTAAAATATTGTGGTATGATATTATGATGTAAAGTTATAGCAAAAAGGGGGATGACCATGGCAGAGAGAAAGATGGTGGAAATCTTTACCGACGGTGCCTGCAGCGGCAATCCGGGGCCCGGTGGCTACGGTGTGATTTTGCGGTACAAAGGGCATCAAAAAGAACTGTCCGGCGGTGCGCCTGAGACCACCAATAACCGTATGGAACTGTCTGCAGTGATTGCGGGACTTTCCGCCCTGACCGAACCCTGTGATGTGACCCTTTATAGCGATTCCAAATACTTCATTGACGCCATTGACCAAGGATGGGCGGAGAAGTGGAAAGCAAAAGGTTGGATGCGGACCAACAAGGATAAGGCGTTAAATCCTGATTTGTGGGAAGAGATCCTCAGGCTCTTAAAAATCCATCAGGTAAAACTGGTATGGGTAAAAGGTCATGCAGGACACCCTGAAAATGAGCGGTGTGACCAGTTGGCGGTGGAGCAATCCCATAAATATGCCCAAATAGCAGAATAACTTTATATCATAAGATAAATTACTTACAGAACATCTACTTTTCATAGATTGGAATCTGTAAAAGAAAGGTAGCGAGAAAAATGGAAAGAAGAATTTATGTTGACAATGCCGCCACAACTCAGGTGGCACCCGAAGTCTTTGCGGCGATGATTCCTCATTTCTGCGAGAACTACGGAAACCCCTCCAGTATCTATCGTGAGGGCCAGACCGCCAAGGCGGCAATCGAGAAGGCCAGAGGTCAGGTGGCAACTGCCATCGGTGCCGAGGTAAGCGAAATCTACTTCACCGGTTCGGGAAGTGAGGCGGACAACTGGGCACTCCGCTCGGTAGCCAGAACCATGAAGGATAAGGGAAACCACATCATTACCACAGCGGTGGAACATCATGCGATTTTGCACACCTGTCAGGATCTGGAGAAGCAGGGCTATGAGGTAACCTACCTGCCGGTGGATAAGTTTGGTCGGATTTCTCCCGAAGATGTGAAGAATGCCATCAAGGACACCACCATCCTGATTTCGGTGATGTTTGCCAATAACGAAATCGGTACCATTATGCCCATCAAGGAAATCGGTGCCATTGCCAAAGAGGCAGGGGTAATTTTCCATACCGATGCGGTGCAGGCAGTGGGTATGGTTCCCATTGATGTGAAGGAATATAACATCGATATGCTCTCCCTGACAGGACACAAGTTCCACGGTCCCAAGGGAAGTGGTGCCCTCTACGTGAGAAAGGGTATGAAACTGGCATCCTTCATTACAGGCGGAGGTCAGGAACGGAATCGTCGTGCAGGTACCGAGAATGTTCCCGGTATTGTAGGTCTTGGCAAGGCCATCGAACTGGCAACTGCAGACATTCCTCGGAAGGCGGCATACCTGAAGATTTTAAGAGACAGATACATTGAACGGGTTCTGGAACTGGTACCCCATGCATGGTTGAATGGCCATCCGGAGGAGCGTCTCCCCGGAAACACCAATATGTCATTCTCCTTCATTGAGGGTGAGGGATTGTTACTCTTCTTGGATATGAAGGGTATCTCCGCATCCAGCGGCAGCGCTTGTACCTCCGGTTCTTTGGATCCCTCTCATGTGCTTCTTGCCATCGGCTTAAAGCACGAGGAGGCCCATGGTTCCCTGCGTGTTACCTTTGATACCTCCAACACCCCTGAGGATGTGGAAATCATTGCAAAAGCAGTGGCAGAAATTGTGGATAGATTAAGACAGATGTCTCCTCTTTATGAGGATTACCTGAAAAGTCAAAAGTAGAAAGGAAGAAAGACTATGTATAGCGAAAAAGTAATGGATCATTTCAGCAATCCCCGTAACGTAGGTGAGATTGCCGATGCAAACGCCGTAGGTGAGGTAGGAAACCCCCAGTGCGGTGATATTATGAAAATCTATATGAAGATTGACGATGCTACCGGCATCATCGAAGAGGTAAAATTCAAGACCTTCGGATGCGGTGCGGCAATCGCAACCTCTTCTATGGCAACCGAGCTGGTAAAGGGTAAGACGGTGGACGAGGCTCTCCAAATGACCAATCAGGCGGTGGTAGAGGCTCTGGACGGACTCCCTCCCGTAAAACTTCATTGTTCTGTTTTGGCAGAGGAAGCAGTACAGTCTGCCATTGTGAACTACTACGAGAGAAAAGGTCAGGAACCTCCTGCTACCATTAAGTGTTCCGGTTGTTGCGAAGCCTGCCATCATCACCATGGCACCGAAGAGGATTAAGCCGTGAAGGTGGTAATCGGAATGTCGGGCGGTGTGGATAGCAGTGTCGCCGCGGCAGTTCTGAAGGAAGAAGGCCATCAGGTTATTGGTGTTACCATGGAGTTGTGGGAATCGGGAAGCGGTGATGCTGCCGATGCCAAACGGGTGGCGGAATATCTGGGAATCGAACATCACACCGTGGACTTCCGTAAGGAGTTTTCCCAAATGGTGGTGGACTATTTTGCTCAGGAATATCTTTCGGGCAGAACTCCAAACCCTTGTATCGCATGCAATCGACATTTAAAGTTCGAGGCCATGCGGAAGTATGCCATTTCTATCGGTGCCGACAAAATGGCCACCGGGCACTATGCACGGATTATGCAGGACGAGGAAACGGGACGGTACCTGTTACAAAAAGGTATGGCAGATGCCAAGGATCAGACCTATGTGCTCTATTCCCTGACTCAGGAGCAACTTGCCATGACGATGATGCCTTTGGGAAGTTTTTCCCATAAGGATGCGGTTCGGGAAAAGGCAATTGCGCTTGGTATTCCCACCGCGCAGAAGAAAGACAGCATGGAAATCTGCTTTGTACCGGATCAGGACTATGCAGGTTTCATTGAAAAAAGAATGGGAAGCCTTCCGCCTGCAGGAGATTTTGTGGACAGAGAAGGCAGCATATTAGGAAAACACAGAGGGATTGTGCATTACACAGTAGGGCAGCGAAAAGGCTTGGGGATTGCCTTTGGAAAACCCATGTTTGTGTTGCGCATTGACCCTGACAAGAATCAGGTGGTGCTGGGTGAGAGCGGAACCGAGTTTTCAGAATCTCTCCTTGGCACAGACCCAAACTTTATCCCCTTTGAACAATTGACAGAACCTATGGAGGTTCTTGCCAAAGTTCGGTACAGTGCTAAGGCGGCACCGGCTACCATCACTCCGGAAGGTGAGATGGTTCGGGTGGATTTCAAAGAGCCTCAACGGGCGGTTACCCCGGGTCAGGCAGTTGTTTTCTACGACAAAACCGGTGATTTGGTTCTTGGTGGTGCCACAATTTTATAAACGACAGGAGCGGATGGAGATGAACTTTCAGGAAATCCGGAATAAGATTCTGAGAAAAGAATATTCCAATCTCAATCCAATGCAACAAGAGGCGGTACTTCATACAGAAGGGCCGCTTTTGGTATTGGCGGGAGCCGGGTCAGGAAAGACCACGGTCATTGTACATAAAATTCAACATTTGATTCAGTTCGGCAGAAGTACCGAAAGAACGCCACAAGGCCTGACCGAGCAGGATCTTGAAATCATGGAATGGTATGCTGACGGAGAGCTGGACGAACTTCCGGAACATCTGGGCGCCTACCTGATGGGAGAGCCTATCCAACCATGGCAGATTCTTGCCATTACCTTTACCAATAAGGCGGCAGGGGAGCTGAAAGAACGTTTGATTCGGAAGTTGGGTGAGGCAGGCGGCGATATCTTTGCCAGCACCTTCCACTCCGCATGTGTGCGGTTCCTTCGTCGGGATGCAGAAAAGATTGGTTACGAGAGCAGTTTCACGGTTTACGATACTGCCGATCAGCAGACCCTGATGAAAAGTTGTATCAAGGAACTGGACTTAGACGATAAAAAATATCCGCCAAGAACGGTGCTTTCTCATATCAGTACCGCCAAGGATAAG
>JAZRCD010000355.1:0-7384 GCA_045635425.1 Ructibacterium sp.
GTTTCACCTTCGTTGAAACGAAGTTCGACCACGCAACCGAAACGGCTGAAGTTGTTTATGAAAAAGCATTCTCCGACGGCGATAGAGCAAAAGTTAAATGCTATGGCTCCGACTCCGTACCCGAAGGCGTTGCTATCATGAAACTTGAAAACGTAGGCGTTTCCATTACTGGTAACTCCACTAACCCCACGAGATTCCAACACCCCGTTGCAGGTACCTACAAGAAGTGGTGTAACGAAAACGGCGTAGAATACTTCTCCGTTGCATCTGGTGGTGGTACTGGTAGAACTCTTCACCCTGACAACATGGCAGCAGGTCCCGCTTCCTATGGTATGACGGATACGATGGGTAGAATGCACTCTGACGCACAGTTCGCAGGTTCGTCCTCCGTTCCCGCTCACGTAGAAATGATGGGCTTGATCGGTGCAGGTAACAACCCCATGGTTGGTATGACCGTTGCGGTTGCTGTTGCTGTTGAGGAAGCAATGAATAAATAAGTTTGATTATCAAAAAAGGACTTGAACAATTGTTCAAGTCCTTTTTTTACAACGTCTTTCTTTCTACATTATTTGTCTGCAACAAATATGAGTTTGTCTTCTTTTAAGATATCCGGAGTATAGTGTATTTCTACATTTCCCCAATCAGCCGGAACCTCATAAGCAACAACTCCAGAGAGTTTCTTGCCGGCAGCAACAGTTCCATCTAATTGTTTTTTATCAGTAGAGGACAAAGCAGTTATACTTAATTCAGAGGACTCATCGTCAAAATATGCATCAAAATTCATAAGAGAAGAAACTGTTAGTTCGCTATCTGAATTATTTACAATGTTAAACTCGCAAAACACGAATACATTTCCTTCTGCCGGTTCCAAAAATTCTGCTCCGTTGCTCTCAAAAACATCTACCAAAGTAACTGATACATCCTTTTGTTCAGCCATTTCACCAACACCATAGTTCTCTTTGATATTATTTTCACTTTTCACCGATTCATCAACACTACATGCACAAAGAGATAAACATAATAATCCCATAAGTATTATTGCAATTATTTTTTTCATTTTTAAAATTCCTTTCTGTTATGTATTGGGTAGGTATAAACTCTTTCTCCTTTCTAAATTCTCACGCAATAAAAAATGCGTGGCAACAGAATTCTGCACCACGCACAAAAACGCGGCTTTAGAATTCATGTTACCACACATTACACTCTAAATATGAATATCACAAAGTAAATACCATATTAAGCCTGCGTTTTTAACAAAACACAATTTACTTTGTAATACCCAAAAAGATAACACAAAATAGATATTTTCGAAAAAATATCTGAAATTCATTATTTAAGTGTAATATGTGGTAATTACATTATATCGCTATCAAACTTTTAAATCAATATCTCTTTGCAAAATTTGTAAAATGTGATATAATACATTTTGCGAGGTAAATTTTCTACCGAACGAAACACCATTTTGGGAGGAAATAACATGAAAAAAATTGTTACCCTATTTTTATTGTTTAGCATGTTAGCAACCATGCTTCTTCCATCCACAGCGTTTGCAGAAAGCGGAGATGTTTTAGGACACGCTACATATACTGACATTTCCGCATACATCAACCACTATCCAATCACATCCTATAACATCAACGGCTATACCGCCGTTGTTGCAGAGGACTTGAACTATTATGGGTTTGAAGTGGTCTGGGACGATGTAACCCGCACTCTTTGTATCACCCGAAACTATGCAACAACAGAGATTTCTCCGGCAGAACAGGTTTACAACTATTCCTCGGTAGCCGGCAGAGATTCTCTTCCTTATTTAGAAACAGATGTCAAGACCTATGTCAGCGGAAACTTAGTCGAGAGTTTTAACATCAACGGAAAGACCTGCATCTTTATGGATTCTTTGGCACCCTACGGCGAGGTAGTCTGGGTTCCTGAAATCCGTGCCATCAAACTTTGGATTGAAGGACTACCCATGCAGGATTATGCAGTCCCCGAAGAAGCTCCCGTTACCTTGATGTATGCGCCGGACGGAAGAACTCTTGTTGTAGAAACCGATCAGGTGGAAGCATACAAGAATGTTGGATGGTATGAAAACGAGAGCGATGTAACTGTCCGATTGGTTTCGAGAGATAAACGAAGCGTCGTTGTATACAAAGCCGAAGTTGACGCATATAAGGCGGTGGGATGGTTATCCACACAGGATACTGTCATCGACCCCACCAAGCCTATGGTTGCCATCACTTACGACGATGGTCCGAACACAACTTCCACCAGTCGCATTCTTGACACTCTGGAATTCTACAATGCTCAAGCAACGTTTTTTGTTGTAGGAAATCTTGCAGAACGAAATCCCGACTTTCTTCTTCGCATGAAGGATCTTGGTTGCCAGATAGGAAACCACACTTACAATCACCCACAGTTAACCGCCATATCCGCTCAGAACGTTTCCTATCAACTTACTAAAACCTCCGACATCATTGCCAACATAACCGGCGTAAGACCTACTGCCATACGGCCACCCTACGGTTCGTACAACTCTACTGTTTCATCCGTAGCAGGAGCACCTTTGATTTTATGGTCCATTGATACGCTGGATTGGAAATCAAGAAATGCAACCTCCGTTACCAATTCTGTTTTGTCAAATGTTCGGGATGGAGATATCATCTTAATGCATGATATCTATAACTCCACAGCCACCGCAACAGAAAGTATTATCCCCGAGCTCATTGCCAGAGGATTCCAACTGGTCACCGTTGACGAACTGGCATATTACAAAAACAAAACCCTGTCCCCCGGCAGTGCATATTCTAAAATAAAATAAATTTGATAAACAGATAAGGAGAGATTTTTATGAAAAAGATTATATGTTTGGTGCTTTCGGTAATGTTTGTTCTTTCTTTGTGCGGATGCGGCGCTCCTGACCTTTCCCCATCAGAAAAACTTGATCTTTATATCACAGAGAACGGAACTGAAGCTAACAACTCTTATACTCTTGCCTGTCCTGATGCAAAAGCAATGATTGAGACAAGTGATTTTACCATTGCGGCTATGAAAAATCTTAAAGGCGCAAGCAAGAGTGAATTCACAATTGTAAAATCGGATTCCGAAACAACTTTAGAGTTAACCGATTCATCTATTGCCGATGGTGGTCTTAAGATGGAACGCCTGATTACCATTGCACTTGACGGAACCTTTACATATCGCAATTCGTTGATTATGAACGGAACCGATTTAGGGGTATATTTAGAGGGTGAAATCCCTATCGAAACCTACAACAAAGAAAATGACCCTGTTATTACCAAATCCGAATTGGCCACCGGCGCTAAATTGAGTGATTCTGTTAAGAAGCTCTTAAAAGACTATATCAATCTTGTTCTGGATTGTTTTGCAAATGAACTCTCCAAAGAAGACCTTAGTATGACATTGGCAGACTTTGGATACGTTGCTTATCCAACTGCCGAGTAAAACCTATTGTTTGACACTTGTAGCTAGTAATTTACGATTATCCAAAATCAATAAAAGAGGCTTGAACATTTGTTCAAGCCTCTTTTATATTCTCAAATAATTTAGTTGCTAAACGCAGCCTCTGCAGCTGATTTATAGTCTGCACTTGATACTTCTACATATTTGATAGTCTTGTCCGCATTAAATGCAAACTGGTAGTTATAAGGCACCTTTTCTGTATCATTGGATCTATACAATACAGTAAAGCCATACTTTTTGAAATTTTCTGCATCCTTGGATTTGGATTCATAATCATCTGCTACACGATAATGTTCAGACTCGTTTTTGGTTCCGTAGCAAGCAAGTACATCTTCGTAGGTAGATTCTTCGGTGATGCCACCGGGAAGAACAAAGGAACAAGTGCTCAATCTGGATTCCTCGGGGATACCAACCAACTTCAAGGAAATCAGCGCGCCATCTTTAATGCCAATTTCTTCATCTGTGTGGTTATAAACACCAATACCGCTGATTTTTTGTTCACCATTTTTGTCCAAGGTAAAGGCAGGATACTGGAGTCCTTTACCCGCATCAATGGTTTCGTCCTTATGGTTATAGGTGTCATTCCAACCATCCTCCATAAAGAGGCTTAAGGACATAGGTAGAGCATACTGCTTTCCCTCAACCATAATGGTATTGTCTGCAGTCAAATCAACCTCTACTTTCTCTACAGTTTCCGCAGGTGTAGCAGATCCGCCATTATCCTCTGTGAAAATCTCTTCTCCGTTTGAGCCCTCGGGTACGATGTCAACTCCGTCACCACATGCACAGAGGCTCAAAACCATGCTAAACGCCAATAACAACAATAAGAACTTTTTCATTTTTTCAACCCTTTCTTTTTATGTATGCCGTTCATTATTTTTCGATCATTTATTGCAAAAACGAACTCATTTAGTATATCACATCTCATATCTAAAATCAACTGTTTTTGAATATATAAAGTTCTCCCAAAGAAACTTTTTCAGTCATTCTGAAATATCGTGCAATTTCACCATATTTACATCTATATTTTTGACAACTAGGCCATTACTATTTTGTTGACTTAAATTTACCTAAAGATTATAATAAAATAAAGATTATTTTCAGGAGGGAAATACATGAAAAAATTATTTGCTTTATTAACTGCAACAACCCTTATTACAGCCTCTTCCATTGCGTTGGCAGAACGTCCTATTAAGGTCTATGTGGGTGGCTATCCATTGGAGACAGATGTGCGTCCAATCACCGTGGAAGACCGAACCATGCTCCCTGCCAGAGCTGTTTTTGAAGCCATTGGCGCTACTGTTGATTACATTGACGAAGAAGAAAAGGTGGTAGCAACCAAGGACGATACTGTGGTTGAGTTTGTTATTAACAGTAATATTATGAAAATCAACGGTGAGGAAAAGAGCATTGACGTTCCTGCCATGATTAAGAACGACCGCACCTTGATCCCGGTCCGTGCTTGTGCTGAGGCTTTTGATTTGAACGTAGACTGGAATGACACAACCCATACCGTTAATGTCAGAATTCCCGTTTCTCTTCCTATTCAAAGCGAAAATATGCATATGGAATACGACAATAATGGTAATTTGATTCTGGAAGAATATTTACCCGGAACAGACTCAGGCTACAGCGTAGACTATACCTATAACGAACACGATCTGCTTATCCGCTCTGCATATCATGACGGTTCATGGTGGGAAGAATACACCTATGACGATTTTGGAAACAGAATTCGCTCCGAAAGTTCTGATGGTTCTTGGACTGTGTACCAATATGACGAAAATGATCAGGAAATCTTCTGGGAAGATTCCGAGGGTTCATGGACAAAATTCGCCTATAACGAAAACGGACAACTCATCTATTTTGAAACCAGTGATGGTTTCTGGGAAGAGACACTTTACGACGAGTATGATAGATTCATCAGTTATCGTTCCTCGGACGATAATTGGGAAAAAACTACCTATGACGATAACGGAGATATCTCCCTTATCGAAGGTGCAGACTTCCGTCAGGAATACAGCAAGACCGAAGACGGCAACACCCTTTGTAAGGAAACAAACAGTGATGGGTCCTCTTCCATGTCTATCTCAAAACCCACCGGAGAAACCCTTTACTATGAAGATTTGACAAATAACTATTGGGCAAAATACGAGTATGACGAAAACAATAACTGGACGTATTATGAAGATTCTAAAGGTTATTGGTTCAGATATACTTACGAAGATAATCTTTGCACATATTATGAACACTCCGATGGAACATGGGAAAAATACACCTACAACGATGCAGGGAACATCACTTATTTCGAAAACTCTGAGGGTGAATGGCATTCTTACAACTACGACGAAAACCAAAATATAATTTACTTTGAGGACAGTGACGGTTATTGGGAAAAATGCGACCGTGATGAAGATGGCAACATCCTTTACCAGGAGGCTTCTTCCGGCTATTGGGAAAAATACATTGTAATAGAAAGATAGTTTCTAAATAACACAAAAGACCTTGAACTTTCGTTCAAGGTCTTTTTTTACTTTTCTACTGCAAGATAGAATTGATATGCCGCATCGGCAATGGCATTTCGAGCAGATGCTGTATCCGTAAGATTACTGCACAAAAATGCAATGGCGTAATCGCCTTTCTCACCAAAGAGAATTCCCATATCGTTTTCCACATTGCTCAGTTCCCCGGTCTTGTTGGCAATTACCACATCCGAAGGGAACCTTAAAGGAATTTTGGTTCGCACTTCCTGTTGTTTCATAATCTCCAACATGGAACTGTATCGAGGCTCATCCTTCTGTTTCCGATACATCCTATCCAAAAACATCATCACATCACGAATAGATGTAACGTTATCTTTTCCTTCTTTTTGAGCTTTGGTATCCAACATCTTTCGTTGAATTTCTGTGTGCATATATCCTTGTTCCAAAAAGAATTGGTTCATGTTTTCCATGCCGAACTTTTCAATCAATGTATTGGTGGCATCATTATCACTTCGTGTAATCATAGCATGAATCAAAGTTTCTATGGTTTGTCCGGAAAGTTTATCCGTCATTTTCAGCGCACCTTTTTCTGCCTGATCAAACGCATATTCCATGATAAAGACCTTAATAACACTTGCTGACGGTACGGACTGCGCTTTTGAAACGTACTCTTCTCCGCCATCGAAAACAATGTACCCCCACTGATAGTCTCCGGGAATATCTTTTATATATTGTTCCACCACATCCCGGTAAGTTCTTTCTCTATCTTCTCCCGCCTTGGGTTTTCCCGTTGGTTCCAATTCAATCTTGGCTTTGGCGGTTTCAGTTACAGAAGGGATCTTTTTCTCTTTATTGTCATCGATTTGGTCCCATATTATTTTAACACAGACCACACTCACAACAATGGCAATAACGGTTAAAACCACAATGATAACATCTAATTTTCTCATGATTCATCCCTTTCCATTTCGGTATGAATTGTGTTCAAAAGACCGGTGATATGTCCTCCTGTTGCGTTATTTGTCATAATGGTAATACAATAATCAGAGTTTGCACCCTTCACAACAGCAAACAAATTCAGGTTGTTTCTTACGTTCCGATTTTCAGATCCGGCATGAGCATAAACCTTGGCTCCGACCGGCGTATTGATTCCAAAGGATGCCAGATTATACGACATCAAACCATATTCGCCCGTTTCATTCAACTTCGTCAAATAAACAACAGCATCATTTGCAGTTGTGGTGTTTGCCGCACTATTACCGGTTTGACCAAACCATCTTCCGTAACTTGTATTGATTGTACCATAAAAATCTGTCAGCAAGCCGTTCACTCTTTCCAAACCGCCAATATGTGTTATTGCGGAATTGGCACTCGCGTTGCAAGTAGCAGGATCGCTGCTCATAATCTTTCTTCGAAGGGAT
>JAZRCD010000356.1:0-4646 GCA_045635425.1 Ructibacterium sp.
CTTTGCCGCAATATCTGCGGCACAAACTGCGGTTGTGAAACTGTATACTTCAAGCATTCCCAATGCGTTCATAGTTTTTCCTCCGTATGTCTATCAGATTTTACCAACCTTACACAATGTGTAAGCCATCTACCATAACGCAACGACGCTGTCTGGTAAAGGAGTGTGCCGCGGTCAGACCTTCACCGGTGGGACCTGCAATGGTAAAGGTGGTGTAGCCCTCGCCACCTGCACCGATACCTGCATAGGAAGGTGCATTCTTCACGAAGATGGTGGTTTCTACCGCACGAGCAAACTTGGTTAAGGTGTCAATGTTCTTGGAGTGGATGTGTGCGGAGTGACGGTTACCATGTTCTGCCGCAACTGCCTTCTCAATGGCATCATCCACATCGGGAACCCGAACAATTGCCAGAATAGGCATCATCATTTCCACCTGAACAAAGGGGTGGAGGTTCTCGGTTTCACAGATGATCAGGCGTGCATCGGAGTCGACACCCAGTTCCTTTAAGAACTTGCCGGCATCCTTACCAACCCACTTCTTGTTGATGTCATACTTGCCGTCTTTCTCTACCAGAGCAATCTTCAAAAGCTTATCAACCTGCTCACCCTTCAGGAGGTAAGCACCTGCTTCCTGCATGCCTGCAATCAGTTCGTTTGCAATGGAATCTACTGCAAAACACTCTTTCTCTGCAATACAGGGAAGGTTATTATCAAAACTTGCACCGGCAACGATGTCCCGTGCAGCCTTTTTGATATCAGCTGTTTCGTCTACGATAACAGGGGGGTTGCCTGCACCTGCGCCGATGGCTTTTTTACCGGAAGAGAGCAGAGCACGAACCACACCGGGTCCGCCGGTTGCAACCAGCATCCGAACGATGGGAGACTGCATCATCTCCTTGGAAGAATCCATGGTGGGATTGGAAACGGAAACCACCAGATTCTCGGGGCCGCCTGCTTCCTGAATCGCACGGTTTACCAAATCTACTGCATAGTTTGCAGTCTTCTTGGCATTGGGGTGGGGATTGAATACCACCGCATTACCGCCGGCAATCATACCGATGGTGTTACAAATAACAGTTTCACTGGGGTTGGTGGAGGGGGTAATACTACCGATAACACCAAAGGGTGCCATTTCCACCAAAGTGAGACCTGCATCACCGGTCATTACAGAGGGAGACAAGTCCTCGGTACCGGGGGTCTTGTTCGCAACCAACTGGTGCTTGATAATCTTATCGGAAACACGACCCATGCCGGTTTCTGCAACACCCAGTTTTGCCATCTCCTCTGCCTCGTTGAGGGTCAGTTCACGAATCTTGGCAATCATCTGTTCTCTCTGCTCTACAGTGTAAGCACGGAACTGCTTGTATGCCTTGTTCACTGCCTCTAAGGCTTCGGTCATGCTGTCAAAAACGCCTTTGTAAGAACGAGCATCTTCTACCACGCTATTTTCCGCAGCAGCGCTTGCGAGCACGTTCTTGATAATTTCGCTAATCTGTTTTTCATCCAATTTCATAGTGCTTCTTCCTTTCATGTATGAAAAATTAGGAACTTAACTTACAGAATTTTCTCCCAAAGTTTGGGATCGGGATTGGGGATGATGGAGTAATCCAAAAGCATTCCCTTGTCTCCTGCCTGCGCCTTGGCATTGTCCACAGCCGCCTGAATGGCTGCAACTTCGCCGGTCATGAACAGGTAGGACTTTCCGCACATACCCCGACAGATCCGAAGTTCTACCAAGGTTACATCTGCGGTCTTTGCTGCCGCATCGGCAGCCACAATGGCGGAGGCACCGGAATAGGTTTCCACCACACCCAACGCTCTGGGGTTCTCTACATCTACCGTTGCATAGATGGCAGGGAATACGCCATCATGAACGTTACCCAGTACGAAACTGTCCACCAGTTTATCACCATACTGAATCTTTGCGGCATCTACTGCCGCCCGGATTGCGCTCAGCTGACCTGCAACAATCACAATATATTTACCGGGACAAACCACCTGGGCTTCGATAATCTCCACCGCAGAGGTCTTTACCATGGTATCCGCCGCCTGAACGCCGGTAGATACGGTGGTGTATTCCACCATACCGATTGCATTTGCCATGATTCTCACTTCCTGCCTTTTTCAATCATAATTATTTTGTCGTTCAGTTCCACGACCTTGCCGTCCATGGGAGCATGAAGTCCCACACCCAACTTCCCTTCCGGCGGATTGGCAATCAACATTCCTGCCGTTACCTTATCCCCCTTCTTCACCACCGGTACCGAGGGAGCACCAATGTTCTGCTGAAGAGAAATGCTCAATCGCTTTCCTGTGATTTCCTCTTGGGACATGGGAACCTTTCCGTTATACTTGGAAAGTCCCAACCGCCGTACCAGTCTGGAAACCGGCACCTGACGGTATTCCCTCTTATCTGAAATTCCGCTGAACTCCGCTTTTTCCTTATCGGGAAGAATGCCTTTGGCACGAAGGCCGTTTCGGTATTCCCCAATCAGGGTGGCAGGGGATAATCCCTGCATACAGGAGTACATCTCGCAGATTCCGCATTGGGAACAATAGAAGGTGTCCAGAAACGCCTTTTCATCAAAGACGTGATTGTTGGAAATACCGTGCATGAACTCCTGAGGGTTGATGGGGTGTCCCATCAGGTTTCGGGAGCAGAGGTCGGTGCACATCCGACAACTGCAGCAGGCACTCATGGCCCGCTTCATGCCAATGTTGGCTTTCACTGTCTTTCTCTGGACAATATAATGATCCTGCGGCAATAAAATTACCGCATTGGTTGTTTTCGTAACCGTACCATGAGGAGAACCGATGGTTCCCGTCATAGGCCCGCCAATCAAATAGGCCGGGTCTTCTATCTTCGCACCGCCACAGCGCTCAACCACTTCCCCGTAGGTCATACCAAGGGGAACCCGAAGCACTGCCGGGTTTGCAACCTCACCTGCTACCATCACATACTTGTGGGTAACACCGACGGATTCGTTCACCGCCCGATAGATGTTCAGCATGGTTTCCACATTGAACACCGTTACACCCACCGTAATGGGAATGGTTCCCGGTTTCATCACACGGCCGGTAACCTCATAGGTGAGGATTACCTCGTCTCCTGCCGGATAAACTTCCGGAAGGAATGCCACCGATACCTTGGGGAACGCATCCATGGTAGCCTGAACCGCCTGGATAGCATCCTTATAGGATGGCTTGATTGCAACAATCGCCCGCTCTGCCTCTACACAATCGGCAACCATAGACAGTGCGCTGACAATCTCGTAAGCGTACTGCTTCAGCATCTGCCGATGAACCTTGAAGAGGGGCTCACATTCGGCGCAGTTTAATATAATGGTATCTGCTTGTTTATTCAGTTTTGCATAGGCAGGGAACCCGGCACCGCCTGCTCCGACGATGCCGTTTTCCTGCAAAATCTTAGTTAAAGCTTCTAATTGCATAACTTACTCCAGTCCAATCGCGTCATCAATGATACCTACAATAGCGGCATCTACCGGCGACGATTCAACATTACAGCCGATACGGGCAGCACTGCCGGTTGCGACCAACACGTCTTCGCCGATACCGGCGCCAACGTTGTCAATCGCAACAATACGGCCATTGCCTGCCATGTTATCGTAGGGTTCTACAATCAGAAATTTGTTTCCCGTCAAGTTTTCATTCTTGCGGGTGGCAACAACGCTGCCAACTACCTTACCTACTATCATGTTAACTCACCTTCCGTTAAAGAATTTAATGGAAGACTTATTTTAAGGTAGGCAGAATCTTCTCAACGTCGCCGTGAGGTCTGGGGATTACGTGAGTTGCGATGATTTCACCCAGTCTGGTTGCAGCGGAGCCACCAGCTTCTACTGCAGACTTAACTGCGCCTACATCACCACGAACCATAACGCTTACCAGACCGGAACCGATCTTCTCAGTACCGATGAGTTCTACGTTTGCAGCCTTTACCATTGCATCGGCAGCCTCAATTGCAGCTACCAAACCTCTGGTTTCGATCATACCTAATGCTTCTTGTGCCATTTTCTTTTCCTCCTTGATTTTATTGGTTGTTATTTTATTTTCTTCTACTTTCGGGGCTTCTGCCACTTTTGCAGGAGCTGCTGTCTTCTTCGCAGGTGTCGCTTTCTTTGCCGGTAATTTCTTTTCTTCCATCTTAATTACCGCCTATCTTAAAACTTGGGCAGAATCTTCTCTACATCACTGTGGGGTCTGGGGATTACGTGTACTGCTACCAGTTCGCCAAGTCTTGCTGCAGCGCTGCCGCCAACTTCAGTTGCCGCCTTAACTGCACCAACATCACCGCGAACCATAACGCTAACGAGTCCTGAACCGATCTTCTCAGTACCGATAAGTACAACGTCAGCAGCCTTTACCATTGCATCAGCAGCTTCAACTGCAGCTACTAAACCTCTGGTTTCTACCATACCTAATGCTTCAAGTGCCATTTTCCTACACCTCCAAATAAAATTACTCGTTAATTATTGCTATTTTTAAACCTTCCATCTTCAGATTAGTAACATGTGCTTCATTAATCTGTGAAAGAGGGTATTTATGAGTGATGAGCTTTTGCATAGGAAGACCAATGCCTTTAGCTCTCTTCAAGAAATCAAATGTTGTTGCATAGTCACGCAAGG
>JAZRCD010000357.1:0-3453 GCA_045635425.1 Ructibacterium sp.
ACTTCCGCAAAGTGCCGGTGGTCGAACCATTATGACCACTGGACCAAAATTTATTCCTAACGAAGCCGTTGAGATTTCCGCGGGAGATACTGCAAAATGCAAGGTTCGACTTATTGACTGTGTTGGCTATATCATAGACGGAGCAAACGGATATATCGAAGACGAAATGCCGCGCATGGTTATGAGTCCTTGGTCGGATACCCCGATTCCCTTTTCAGAGGCTGCAGAAATCGGCACACGCAAAGTAATTACCGACCACTCCACCATCGGCATCGTCATCACCACAGACGGAACCATTACCGACATCCCTCGAGAGGATTACTTAGAGGCTGAGGAACGTGCCATATCCGAACTTCTGGCACTTAAAAAACCTTTTATCGTGATTATGAACAGCGCCGCGCCGGAATCCAAAGACACCATCCACACCGCAGATGCCTTACGCAAAAAATTTGGTGTCACTGTTCTTCCCATGAACTGCATGACCATGACAGAAGCGGACTTGAGCTATGTAATGGAACAGATTCTTTATGAATTCCCCTTAAAAGAAGTGGGGATCCGTATTCCCGAATGGATTCTTTCATTGGGTGAAAACAATCCCATTCAAACCGAAATCCAAAGTATGATTTTTGACCATGCAGAGAAAATTATTAAAATTTCCGACATGATGCATCTTCCCCAATTTGTTTCTGATGCCGACTGCATCGAAAGTCTTTCCATTGACAAAATGGATGCAGGCAAGGGTATTGCCACACTTTCTTTATCCGTTCCCGACAGTCTCTTTTATCACACGGTAAAAGAACGAACCGGATTTTCCATCGAGGATAAAAATCAGTTGCTTCAAGAATTAGAAACCTTATCATCCATAAAGACAGAATACGACAAACTCTCCTTTGCCCTGCAATCTGTCAAGCAAAAGGGATATGGCATCGTAACGCCTTCTATGGATGAACTCACCTTAGAAGAGCCGGAAATTGTCAAGCAGGGAAGTCGTTTTGGTGTCCGTCTGAAAGCAAGCGCTCCATCCCTGCACCTCATTTCTGCAAACATTGAAACCGAGGTGTGTCCCATTGTGGGAACGGAAAAGCAATCCGAAGAACTTGTCCATTATCTCCTTTCCGAGTTCGAATCCAATCCTGCAGAAATCTGGCAATCCAACATCTTCGGGAAATCCTTGCACGAACTGGTCAACGAAGGTCTTAATAACAAATTAAATCGCATGCCGGATGATGCACAAATGAAACTACAGGAAACGTTGCAAAAAATCATCAACGAAGGCTCCGGCGGAATGATTTGTATTATTCTTTAACAACGACAAAAGCACAGACTGTACGGTCTGTGCTTTTATATATGATTTTATAAATCTACAGAGCTTTTCCTCCGGAAACTTTAATCACCTGACCTGTGATCATTTTAGCTTGCTCACTTGCTAAAAACAGAATGGTTTCCGCAATATTTCCCGGCTGAATCAATTGCCCCATTGGTATCATAGGAATAACCGCTTGTTCCAACTCCTCATCAATCCATCCCGTTTGTGTCGGGCCCGGAGCAACTGCATTTACAGTGATTCCAAATTTGGCCACTTCAAGGGCAATACTACGAGTAAGGGCTTCTATGGTCGCCTTGCTCGCTCCGTATGCAATCTGTCCTGCAAAAATCTGCGCCGCATCTGTGGATAAGTTGATAATTCTGCCATAGTCACCGTGATGTCTTACAAATTCTTTTGTCATCAAAATACTTCCGCGAACATTGACCGCAAAGGTATCGTCAATAACATTTGGGGTGATGGTTTCTATGGTATCAATCCCGTCCATATCACCATCTGCCGCATTATTAACCAGAATATCAACTCTACCGTACTCTTCCATTACATTCGAGTAAATTTCCTTTACTTCCTTCTCATGGGATATATCCCGTTCCAGAACAAGAAAATCTGCACCCATCTTTTTCAGTTCGTCCGCTACTACCTCTGCATTTCCTGCATTGGCCTTAAAATATCTGTCCACTCCGTTTTTTTCTGCACCTTTCTCGTCATAGGTTCTCGGGAGTTTCTTGTATACCAAAACAATCTTTGCTCCTTCTCGAGCAAAAGCAAGTGCGGTAGTTGCTCCAATCCCTTGAGGATTGTTAGCGCCTGTAATAATAGCAACTTTTTCTTTTAATCCATAATCAACCATTTTTGTTTCCTCCGGTCAAAGGCACAGAACTCGTGTGAGAAGAATCTGTTTTTAGAGTTTAATCTTCCACGTTTTCCTTCATCCAATCAAGGAAGATATCAACAGATTTCAAGCCAATATCTGCTACGCAGTTGGAGCAAAGGATAATTCCGTCAATCTTATCCTCTTCTACCCACTTCTTATAGAGGTTCAACTGATTAATCATTTCCTCATCGGTGTATGCTCTGGAATCACCATAGCTCCACAGATAACAACCATGGAACAACTTCTGTCCCGGTCTTAACATACCACGAAGTTTTTCAAAATCCGCCTCAAGATTCACCATATTGGAGCCAACCCAGTTCCACTGTGTTACCACGTCACAGGTATGGAGCCAAGGAATATTCTCCTCTTTAATCTGGAACTCATAGATAACGCACCACAAATCAAGATTTGCCCCGTGAAGTCTGTCCGCAAAGCCCTTTAATACGTCAGGGGTGTATACGCTCTTTCTCTTTTCAGAGAAGAAGTCATCCATAACACCTGCAACCAGATTGGGGTACTTCTTCGCAAGATCCAAAACGGGATCTACATCGTCACCGCCATTGTCATTACGAAGAGAACCATTATCGCCAATGATAGACCAAGCAACCTTAGGATAGTCTACCAACTTATCCATTTCCTTATCAAAGGGAGGCTCCGGCTTACCAAACATACCGATACGGCACATATTATGAATACCAAAGAACTTTCCGCCCTCTTCAGCGGTCATTTTGTTTTCGCCTTGTAATCTGATTTTACCATCGCCATTGGCCATCTCGTGATGAGAACCGGCATCCTGTCCCCACAGCCAAAAATGATCTCTTGTTAACTTTGCCATAAGTATCACCTCATAGTAATTGAATATATTAATCTAATTTTACGTACATTATACAGCACCTAAATCAAAAGTGCAATGGGGTTTTCGGTTTCGAAATTGGGTTTTTAAGCTTTGTTTATAGCAAAAAAGACTTGCCATAAGCCGGGTGTTCTGAAGGACAGTTTAAAACCCGAAACTTTTTTGTTTCGGGTTTTATTGTATAAGGTATTAGGATTATCCTAAAATAATTGTGGAAGATGGTACACATCTTCCCTGCTTGTTACAGTATCGGACAAAATCATATCGTCAAGCTCCGCTCCTTAACATAAGCTTCAGCCAATATAATCTCGTTATTTGTTGGTAGTTTTTCGGGTAATGTATTTTTTATATTAAGTGCCGCATATTTTGAGCCTGCATAGTTATGATATGGCAACACTCTCA
>JAZRCD010000358.1:0-5004 GCA_045635425.1 Ructibacterium sp.
AAGGCAATCCGCGTAAAGGAAGGCTCCGATGTTACTCTGATGTTTGCAGGTCCCGTTGGTGCCAATGTTCTCCACGCCGCAGAAATGCTGGAGAAGGAAGGTATTTCCTGTCGTGTGGTTAGTATGCACACCATCAAACCCATTGACCGTGAAGAGATTGCCGATGCGGCAAAGAACACCGGCGGCATTGTTACCATTGAGGAGCACAACCTCTCCGGCGGTCTTGGCAGTGCTGTTGCCGAAGTCATCTGTGATGACGGTCTTGCCCCCAAGGCATTTAAGAGAATTGCTCTCCCTGATGTAAACGTTGCTTTGATTGGCCATCAGGAATGGATTCGTGGTCAGTATGGCATGTCCGACGAGGGTATTGCCAAACAAATTAAAGAAGCCATCGGCAAATAGGAGGTTCGCTCTATGAAAACATTAACCCTAGAACAACACCGTGCCCGAATCGAAAACATCAACAGCGCCGAGGAGAACAACAAAAAATACCTCTTCCGCCATCGCATCTATGACTATCTTCCCGGTCAGGCGGTTTATAACTTAGGTGACTATCCCACCGCCTTTTCCATTGCGCCCACCGAGTACGATCATAACACCATTAAGGAAATGGCGGAAAACGGCGTTACCATGATTCAGCTCCACGAGGAGTGGAATGACTCTATCCGCCACTTAGGAGCAGACAAATACACCTGCCACGACCCCAAGGGTATGGATAAGTTCATCGAACTTTGTCACTCCTACGGCATTAAGGTAATCCCCTATATTTCATCCGGATATTTCCATGTATTCGATCCTGACTTTACCATGGATTTCACCAACGGAAAGGATCGGTATTGTATGGGCGGTATGTACTTTAAGTACCAGACCTGCTCGGCAGGAAGCCCCCATTGGCGTGAGTATCTGCTCCCCCGTACCTTTGCGGTGTTAGATCGCTACGACTTTGACGGCATCTACAACGACTGCGGTATGGACACCACCACCATGAAGTGGCGTTCCTATGGTTCGGGGCCTGTACAGTACGAGCCGGAATACGAGGATCTTTTGGCAATGATTTACGGCGAGGTAAAACGTCGGGGCGGCATTTACAAAGTCCACGTCAATGCCAACTGGCCCCCTGCCTCTAAGGATAAGGTCTATGACTATCTCTGGATCGGCGAATCGGTAAAGGAAGTTACCCCCGGTGTAGGCAAGGACTTTACCCCTTATGTGGTGCCCTGTCCTGACAAAAGTTTCTTGCAGAGCATCGACCCCAACGCCTACTATGCCAGCGTGATTCCCTTTATGCAGTTCCCTCTTCTTACCACCAAGGGTCGTCCCCTGATGGGCAAAAGAATTGAAGCAGGCGTTCCCATGTACTCCTACGAGGATCACCACAACGACGGAGAATTCTACTTCAACAAAAGGATTGGCGAATATGTGAAGGAACATCCCGATGGTCCCTTTACTTACAGTCTTTGGGGTGCTATTCCTGACGATGTCAATGAATTCCCCCTCTGGGCAGAGTACTTGAAGTTATATGCACCTATGGTGGAAAACGCAACGCAGGCATACATTGAACTGAGAGAATGTACCGATATCCTCTCTCCTCTTCCCGAAAGGGTTTACGCATCCATGTTTGTGAACGAGGAGAAATATCTGGTGGTTTCCAATCTGGATGCAACAGACTACGAACTGAAGTTATCCGCACCCTGGATTAACCGGAGAACCAACAAGGCATCGGACACCTATGTTATCAAACCGGGAACCATTGTATTTTTAAAGAAATAAAAAAAAGAGCACGGTCATCCGTGCTCCTTTTTTTATCTGTTTAAGATTAACTTGGTCAGTTCAACCGGCTCTACAATCTTGCCATCCTTGTAAACTCTCATGTTACCGGAAGCAATCTCGTCGATGAGGATAACCTCGTCGTTGTTGTAGCCGAACTCAAACTTGATATCCCACAGGTCAAGACCGATGGTCTTCAAATCTTCTGCTACGATCTGAGTAATCTTTAATGTCTGTTCCTTCATGCTCTTGAACATCTCTTCGCTCATAACACCCAGTGCTGCCAGACCTTCGGAGGTTACCAGAGGATCTCCCAGCGCATCGTTCTTGAAGGTACATTCTACATAACCACCGGGGATGGGAGTACCATCTTCCATATATTCACCGTAACGGCGGATGAAGCTACCGGTTGCAACCAGTCTGCAGATAACTTCCAGACCATGGCCGAACACCTTACCGGGAAGTACTTCCATGGTAGCATTCTCCACATCGGCACTTACGTAATGGGTCTTGATGCCTGCCTTCTTCAGCAGATCAAAATAGTAAACAGAAGTTCTCAGGTTCGCCTTACCGATACCCTCGATTTTCAAACCAACCGAATTCTCACCGGGATCGAATACGCCGTCTTTACCGGTACAATCGTCCTTGAATTCCAGCATTACATTGCCGTTATCCAGGCTGTATACGTCCTTGGTTTTGCCTTCGTAAATCTTTTTCATCTCAAAAACCCCTTTTCGTTTATTTTTCAGAATACGACTATTTTATCACAAAATTTTCTCCTTGTAAATAAAAAAGACACCAAAAGGGCGTCTTTTTTTTATTTTCTTTTTGGTTCTTTCTACAGAATGAACCGTTCATAAGCCAAAATCTTCTCCCCTGCCAAGGGGTTATAAGGGGAAATCTCCCTTTTCTCCTCCTGTCGAGGTGCAATGGGGTCACTCATTAAGAAATACTTTAGTGCATCATAGAGATGGTCTTCCTGTCGGGTGTCCACATCCTCAGGGTTCACCGAGTCATATCGGAGCCCGGGAAGCGTTCTGATCATATTCCGACAATGATCAAACACGTAGAGCATGGGAAGCCCCTCTCGGTCAAAAGCCAGACGATAGTGCACCTGCATTTTTCCTGCCAGACGGTCGTTTCTTCCCTTTTCAAAAAAGACCCCTTCCCGTTCCATCATTTCGGCAATGCTTCCTTCCGAAGAACCGGTAGCATTCCAGATGGCAGGGTCGGCATAGCCGGTAATACTCAGCCCTTCGTCCTCTCTTTCCTCTATCTCCCGAATCTCCTTGGCAATCCGCTGTGCCGTCCACCGAACACCGGTGTCGGGAGTGCCGGTACAACCGTACAGTTCCCGATAGAGGTAGGCTCGTCCGTCCTGATCCACCGCGAACCAACAGACCGCAAAGGGTTTGGCGTAACCAAAGTCAAAGGTACGGAATCTCCGCCACTCCTTAGGAACCGCAAAAGGTTCTATCACGTGAGTATACCGCCTTGTTTTGTAGCCTTGGGGATTGTTCTGCCATTCGGTGAATACCTGTCCGTCAAAAATATCCCACTGTCCGTAAAGAAGCGCCTTCTTTTCGGCCTCAGGCAATTGCTCCAGTCGTTTTTCATACCCCTTATCCGCCCGCATCAGGAAGATATTATCCTGCACAAAAGACGGAATAAAAATCCGTGTGGCACCGGTTTTTTCATCCACAAAAACCTCACCCGGTTTCTGCCCGTCAATGAACCGTCGTTTTACCCAGCCATGACCGACACCACCGGGGTTGGTGCTGGATTTCATCTGTTTGGGATAATGATTCACTCCTCGAATACGGGAAAGCAGATAGGTGTACTGCTCCTCGGTAAAATGGGTCAACTCATCAAATCGTACCACATCGTATTCTGCACCCTGATACCGAAGCACGTCCTTTTCGGCACTACAGTATCCAAACTCAATCACCGAACCGTTCATAAACTCCCACAGATGCTTACTGCCCGAATACCTGGCAACCTCTTTGGGATAAAATTGCAGGGATGTAAAGATGATGGAATGTTCCAACTCAGGAAAGGTTCTTCGCAAAATCAATTGTCGGCTTTTGGGGTAGGTCAAGGCATAGACCAATGCATCTGCCAATTGTCCGTAGGACTTACCACCGCCTGCCGCACCACCGAAGAGAACCTCATCGGCATCCGCATCCATAAACTTCTTTTGGGTGGCGGTCAAATCCAAATCAAGTTTTACCTTTGCCATACCGCCACCTCACTCTCCCACCACACGAATGGTAACCTCCAGTTCAACCTTTCCGTTGTCCTCGGTCTCTTCCACCTCTTTAGCAAGAATCTCCTTTGCCGCCGAAAGTTCCACTCGTTCGTTACCGCAATGCAAGAGTTCCCTGAGTTTTTCCGTTGCCTGCTCCCGGGATTCTTTTTTCTTCCCGCAGTTCTCCTCGGACAACAAAATCACCTCCCAGTTCTACACCAACCAACCGTTCCAATGCCTGATTATGAATCCGAATGGCCTGACGTCTGCTGTAATGTACATAAAACTCCATGGCATCCCAAGAAATTCCACGCAGATATCGTGCCGTAAAAATCATTCGTTCATCCGGATTAAGCAGGTCAAGCAACCGATCCATCTGCAAAGTCAGTTGCTTCAGTTCACCCTGCAAACGGAGAACCTGACCACCATAATAGGCGGCATATTTTTCACCTAAGGTACCTAACTGCCTGTTGTTCAGTAACAACTCTTTATAAAACATGGTCTTTAATTCCAATTCCTTCTTCAAGAGCGGAAGCCCTCTCAGCCACTTTTTTGCGTTCTCTGCCGTTTTAAATTTCATGGTTTTCCTTCCTTTCTCTCAATTAAAATTCTTATTGTTTCAAAAGTCCTTCGTTAGAGTTCCCGAATCTCATAATAAGAGTGACAACAATCCATATCACAGAACATTCCGTCTGCCGCGGCAACCAGATGATCCATCCGGTCGTACAGAAGTCCTCCGCAATAACTGCACTCTCCGATTCGTCTGGGTTCTGACAAATAATTCAGGTCCCCCAACCTTTCCATTTTCAAAATATCGGGGTGTGTCATTCTTTTTCCTCCTTTTAACACTTCATTTTCCATTTGCCATCATTTCCCAATATTTTGACCTTTGTAATCTCATTATACAACAAAGAATTTGTTTGTCAATAGATAAAAAAACAAATATTTTGTTGTTTTTTCTCTTGTCAAGTAGAAAAATGTATGATACA
>JAZRCD010000359.1:0-10965 GCA_045635425.1 Ructibacterium sp.
CGCCTCCCTGCTGGGAGGCCACGACGGGGCTCAAGTCCGCATAGTAGATATCGCCTCTTTTTACTGCCAATTCCATTCACACTCCGCATTGTCAATTTCCTTTTCATTGGCAATATATGCGGCATTCCTGATTTTGGTACATGATACCGGGACGGGACTTGCGATAATGTTTCCCTATGTACGCTACTTGTTAAACCAGGAGGGCGTTGGAGCATCCAGAAGATAATTGTGTTCCTCCACAACCTTGCCGTCTTTCAAATAAATCCGTGGGATTCTTTTGCCGATGATACAAAGGATTTCATAGTTAATGGTCCCCATTTTTTCGGCAAGGCTTTCCACTGATACTTCAACATCGTTGTCCCTGCCGAACAAGATGACATCGTCGCCGACAGAGATAGTATTGACAGAACTTACATCAATCATACATTGATCCATACAAATATTTCCGATGACATTACAGATAGTTCCACCTGCTATCACCTGACTTTTTCCGGATAGGATGCGGGAATATCCGTCTGCATATCCAACCGGAATGGTTGCAATTTTCGTTAATTTTTCTGTTTCATATTTTCGGCCATAACTTACGCCAACCCCTGCTTCCACTTCTTTGATATGGGTAATTTTTGCCTTAAACTGCATGGCAGGTTTTAGATGAAGGCGACCGCAATCCATAGTGGTTGAAGGTTTGATACCATAAAGAATCACACCGGGTCTCACCATATCCATATGCATCTCAGGGAATCGGATCAACGCCGCACTGTTACAACAATGCCGAAGGGGAATTTCCAGACCGCTTCCCTTCAGGCGTTCACAAGCCTCCTGAAATCTCCGATACTGCATTTTGGTATAGTCATCTCCCGCACTTTCATCAGCAGACGAAAAATGTGTAAAGATTCCGTCAATATCCAATCCGGGGAGTACCGCCATCTTCAAGATGGTATCCACCGTCTCTTGATTTATCGTTTCATCCTCGGTATACCGAAGACCTACACGTCCCATACCTGTATCTAACTTAATATGAATTTTAGCACGAACGCCCAATCTGGTTGCCGCCCGAGAAAGGCTGAGCGCCAGTTCATAACTGAAGCAGGCAGGAGTAATTTCCTCCCGCACCACCGTTTCGGCCTCCTGCTCGGTAACATGCCCCAAAATCAGAATAGGGCAATCGATTCCGCATCGACGGAGCTGAACCGCCTCATCGATACAAGCAACTGCAAGCCAATCTGCGCCATGATCCAAAAGGGTTCTTGCCACCTGAAGATAGCCATGACCGTAACCGTCCGCCTTCACCGCACACAAAATCTTGGTTTCGGGGCGCACATAGTCTCGGATTCGCTGAATATTATTTTTAATTGCATCTAAATCAATCTCGGCCCATGCTCTTTCTTCTGCTTTCATGGTGGCGTTTCCTCCTTCTTTTGTAATTCCGTTACGGCACAAATGCACCGTCTTCTATCTTCGCATTCAGTTCAAAGTCCCGATACTCGACCCGAAAAACTTCATCACCATCTTTGTTATAGGTAATCAACCTTTTAGGCAGGAGACTTTTTCCATCCAGCATCAAGTTCTGGCTCATGCGATAGGAGTTTCCGTTGGCTATGACACCGGTCAACAGGATGGTTCCGTCTTCGCCCTCTGTTAACTCAGGAAGCGGATCCCGCGCCAAAAACTCTCGCAACAACCCATCCGGAAATAGAATATCCGTTTCCTCTCTTCCTGCAAAAAGCTGGATTTCCTCTACCCTGTCATCACGTTTTAATCGGAGTTTTCCCTCCGTTGATACACTTGTTGTCCCCACAAGGTGTTCCGGTTTCACAATATCTACCCGGTAACTGTCCGGCGCACGATAACTTTGATTCATCTCATAAACAGAAGAACCCTTATTGCCGTGCACGGTCACATCGGCAGTAACTCTGTAACTTTCCAAATCCTGATACTTTTTAAAAATTCTTTTACTCACGTCCCTTTGGCAGGCCGTAAGGCTTATCATTAGTATTCCGGCAAGAAGCACCGAAATACCTTTTTTCATTTACTTTCATCCTTCCCCGCAAAGAGTCTTGATTGCATAAGGAATCTGTCGAATCACATCACCGGCAATCATGCCAAAACAGCCCAATTCTTCTTCTGCCAAATCCCCTGCAAGACCATGGAGAAATGCTCCCAAACAAGCCGCCCGGTAACTCTCGGCACCCTGCCCCAACAAAGAAGCAATCATTCCGGTCAGAACATCACCCATACCACCTGATGCCATACCATTGTTTCCGGTAGGGTTCTGGCACACCTCTCCCGACGGAGAGGCAATCACGGTATGCATTCCTTTCAGCAAAAGCGTTACCCTGTATTCTTTGGCAAATGCAGTTGCAATTTCAACTCTTTTTTCCTGAATTTCCGTCATGGATTTCCCGCATAGTCGGGACATCTCCCCCGGATGTGGAGTCAAAACAACAGGACAGTTTTTCTCCTTCAGGATATCTATATGCTCTGCCAGAACATTTAGACCATCAGCATCAATTACCAACGGAGTTTCACTCTTCAGAGCAATCTTCAATGCCGAAAGGGTCATGGCGCCGGTGCCGAGACCGGGTCCGATGCCCACCGCATCACTTTTCTCAATTTGTTCTTGGATTTTTGCCATAGCAGAATCCATGTTTTCTTCTAAGGGTAATGTCATGGCCTCGGTGAGTTTCACCGCCACCACCGGCTGTGCTTGTTCCGGCGTACCCACCGTAACCAAACCACTTCCGCATCGCATGGCGGCTTCTCCGCACAGAGCGGCCGCACCGGTCATTCCCACCGATCCGGCAAGAAGAAATACCCGACCACAGTCCCCTTTGTGCATATCATCAAACCGCTCAGGTAAAAGTTGTTGATATTCTGCCCAAGTATCCGCATGAGTAATCTTGGAACTATATTCCGTACCGCAAACCACCGCTATGGCCACCAGATCTGAATGACTGATGCTCAAATCCACCGCCACCGGCTTATTTCGAAACAATATACCGGGCTTCCCCATAGAATCATGGGTCACCGCAATATCCTGCAGAGAAAATCCACGGACACCACTTCCCAGATACTTGGAAAAAGCCTCCTTGGCAGCATAGAATCCGGCCATACTTTCATAGGCGTTTTTCTTTTGAGAAAAATAGTCGATTTCCTCCCGGGTAAATACTCTTTCCCGAAAGGCATCTTCCTTTTCCATCTGCGAAAACCGACTGATTTCCACAACATCAATCCCTACTTTCATCATGAAAGAACCACCTTTTGGGGATTGTAACGACGAATGGCATCTACAATCTTCTCATTGGGATTAAACAAAAGCATACAATTCTTTCCGGATTCGTCCATAAAGACCAAAAAACACAAATCTTCCGCATCCTTATGTGTACAAGCATAGACCTTTTTCACACTGCTGTCACTCATATATTTTGGGAATTCGGAGGCCTTTCTGTCCCCCATCACTTCCATTTTGCGAACGTTGATTTCCAACATCTTCTTCCGCTTACGCATGTTAATAATCTTGTCCACATCCAAAATACCATTGGTAAAACCGTATTCATATTCCTGATTGATAGAGGTAACCAGAAAATAGAGAAGGTACATAAAAACAACACATACCGCAAAAACACCGAATCCAATAAAAGGCAGGATAAAGGCAAAAGTCATAAGCCACAACACAACAATTGCACCGAGAATGCTTGCCAGTACAATCAGAATTTCTTTGACCCCTCTTTTTTTCTTAACCAATTGTTCTACAAAAATATCCATTGATATCCTCCAAAACATTACATTACTTCTCTTTTATCATAGCATAAACCCCATACCCTTGTCTACTCTTGTTACACATTTGTTAGTTGAACCAAAAAAAAGAGAACCCAAACCTATTTGGTTTAAGTTCTCTTCTTTCTAAATCACATCCTGCAAGGTACATGGCGTTACTTGAAATCGCCGCAACATTTTCATAGTCTCTTCTGCTTCGACTTGCGTCAAAAACCGTTCTCTTACCTCCGTCTCATCTGCAAATCTCCCATTTCGATAAAGCCTTGCCCGAATACCGTAACGCCGAACCGCCTGCTCCGTATCCAATATGGTATACTCCACGCGGTATATTTCGCCATCCTCATCCTGAAAAACATATACTTCCCCCATCTTAATGCCTCCCCTCGATATAGGTACATTATAACTTCCTTTTCCCTGAACTTCAATCCCCATTCGGTCGCAAGTTACGACAGCCTTACTTTCCCCTTTTTTACAACAAAATTGACAAGATGCGCCAAAACCATTCCAAAATTATGTAAACCAACATTTTAATGTAAATGGCCCTTTCCCACCGCCTGTTTCAAGCACCAAAAAACCATGGTTGCATAAAATAACAGATAGGAGGTGATTTCCTTAATGGAATTTTATCATCAATTCAACGAATCATTGCTATCCAAATTAAATCAGCAAGGAATGGGCTCTGCCGTTCCCGTTGCGGGAACACCTGCCAATGCCGCAAATGAATTCACGCCTTCTCCTGAATTAACCGGGTCGGGAACGGTGGTGGTTCAGGTCTCCTTGGCAAAAGGTGCCATTCCGGTAGAAGGTGCCAAGGTAATCGTTTCCCTGCAGGACAAAGTTCTCGGCGAATTTATCACAGATAAAAGCGGTAAAACACCGTCGCTTTCTCTGCCGGCACCCGGCAAGGAACTTTCCCAAACGCCCAACGGCACGCTTCGGCCCTACAGCATCTACAACATACGCATTTCCTATCCCGGCTACTATGTGGAAGAGGCCATTAATGTTCCCGTCTTTGATGGTGTCAACTCCATTCAACCGGTGGCGTTGGTTCCTCTACCCGAAGATGTTCCACCCAACGCAGAAATTCTGATAGATGAGTCCAACCAAGGTCCGGTTTAATTCCGAAAAAGGAGGTTTTTATGGCGGTACGTTTTTCTGTTCCTGAAACCATTACGGTACATCTTGGGGCACCCTCTGATCCATCGGCGCCCAACGTGACAGTCCCCTTTGCCCAATATATCAAAAATGTGGCGTCCAGTGAAATTTTCCCAAACTGGCCTGAAAACGCCATTCGCGCCAACATTTATGCCCAAATCACCTATGCCCTGAACCGAATCTTTACCGAGTATTATCGTGCCCAGGGGTATGATTTTGACATTACCAATTCCACTCAGTTTGATCAATCCTATGTGAACGGACGGGATATTTTTGAAAATATCAGCCAACTGGTGGATGAACTCTTTAACGATTACATTATCCGAGAAGGCAATCTGGAACCGATTTTTGCCCAGTACTGCAACGGTACCACCACAACCTGTCCCGGAGGACTCTCCCAATGGGGAACGGTGGATCTTGCCAACCAAGGACTTACCCCCTACGAGATTCTTCGTTATTATTATGGAGACAACATCGGGCTTCGCCGGGATGCTCCCATTGCCAATTTAACTGAAAGTTATCCCGGAACACCACTCCGATTAGGAGATTCCGGCGCATCGGTTCGCTCCTTACAACTGTTCCTGAATCGGATTTCACGCAATTATCCGGCCATCCCGAAAATTCCCTACACGGATGGTCTTTTTGACGTTATCACCGAGGATGCCGTCAAGGAATTCCAACGGATTTTTAACCTGACCGTTGACGGTGTTGTGGGGAAGGCCACATGGTATAAAATTTATTTCATCTTCACCACCGTAAAACGACTTTCCGAACTGGATTCTGAAGGGGTAAAATTAGATCTTGTCAGCCGCCAGTACAAAACCGAGCTCAAAGAGGGCGATGAAGGAGATCAGGTGAGTCTGATTCAATATTTCCTCGGATTGATTGGGGAATTTAACGATTTCATTCCCTCTCCCAACATCGACGGCATTTACGGGCCAAATACCGCCACTGCCGTTTCTGCCTTTCAGGAGTCGGAAGGACTTCCCTCAAGCGGTGTAGTGGACGAAACCACATGGAATACCCTCTATTCCCGCTACCTTTCAGTGTTTGCAGGGTTGCCGGAAGACTATCGGGGTGGTGGCATCCCCGTTTACCCCGGAACGCCCCTTCGCCGAGGTTCCACCGGAAATGCGGTTCGTCAATTGCAAACCTTTCTATCCAAAATCTCCGAGTTTAACAGCGCCATCCCAAAAGTATCTGTTACCGGGACCTTTGGTCAGGAAACACAAAACGCCGTTTTGACTTTTCAACGGAATTATGGTTTGCCTGCCCGTGGCGTAGTGGGGCTTTCCACCTGGAACGCCATAGCCGAACTCTACAACGACATGATTCTGGGAGAAGACCGTTCTCCCGGTCAATATCCCGGAACGCCCCTATTCCAAGGAACCAACGGAGGTGCCCAATGAAATTTAATATGTATGACAGCCGCCAAAACATTTTTGAAGCCGAAACCTTTCTTCGGGCAAACCATCGGTTAGAAGGCGGCGTCCTCATCAACCCGAACGGCATCTTTGAGGAAGAGACCACCGCCGCGGTTCTTCTCTTCCAAAGACAAAACGGTCTGCCCCAAACAGGTAAAATCGACTTTGCAACCTGGGCACTTCTTGTCGAAACGGCCCATGCCGTCTGCACCGAAACCGTTTGTGTATGGAGGAAATAAAAAAGAGGCGTGTTTCACGCCTCTTTTTTTATGACTTTACCTTGGATTTGAAAATCAAGGCAATTAGAAAACCAAAAAATACCGATGCAGAAATTCCACCTGCGGCGGCGGTGACGCCCCCTGTCATGATACCCAGAATTCCGGATTCCCGCACAGCTTTGATAACCCCTTCTGCCAGTAGATTCCCAAACCCGATGATGGGCACGGTAGCACCCGCTCCTGCATAGTCCACAATGGGTTTATAAAGGCCAAGGCCGCCTAAGATGGCACCTACCACCACAAAGAGAACCAAAATTCGCCCCGGTGTCAATTTGGTTTTATCAATCATAATCTGTGCCACCGCACAGATCAGTCCGCCTACCCAAAAAGCATTGAAATACTCCACGGTCACTCCTCCTTTTCTGAAACGGTTGTCAATCGAACTCCGTGGGCAATCCCCGGCACCGACTCTCCCTGAAGATTGGAAGTAGGGCTCAAAAGAGCTCCGGTACCAACAGCAAGTACCTTCTGCCAGCGACCTTCTTCCATTCCCTTTAAGATATAGCCACACAAAACTGAACCAATGCACCCGCAACCGCTTCCACCTGCATGAACGTCCTGTTCTTCCATATGATACATCATACATCCGCAGTCCTGATAGTTTTTGCTGATATCATATCCCTCTTTTGCCATCAAATCAACCAGCACCTCTGCCCCCACCGTTCCCAGATCTCCGGTAAGAATCAGGTCATAATCCTTAGGCGAATATCCTGTATCCCGAAAGTGAGCACATAGTGTGGACAATGCTGCCGGCGCCATAGCACCGCCCATATTATTAGGGTCTTTTACCCCCATATCCTCAATTTTTCCGGTGGTAATATGTGTGACCTGAACCGTGCCCTTTTCCCGGGAGATTACCGCACTACCGGCTCCTGTCACCGTCCATTGGGCGGTTGGAGTTCGTTGACCCCCGTAATTCAATGGGGTGCGATATTGTCGCTCTGCGGTACAGAAATGGCTGGATGTTACCGCCACGGCATCCTTAGCAAAACCACCGTCCACCACCATGGAAGCAAGACTGATTCCCTCTATCATGGTGGAGCATGCACCATAAATTCCAAAGAACGGTATTTTTAAATCCCGAAGGCCGAATCCCGCTCCGATACATTGGTTAAGCAAATCACCGCCAAAAACATAACCTATCTCCTTCGGATTCAATCCTGCTTTTCGGATGGCCAGTTTTACAGCCTCTTTCTGCATTTTACTCTCTGTTTTCTCCCATGTTTCTTCTCCCCACTCATTATCCGGCATCTGCACATCAAAGTAATCCTTCAAGGGTCCCTCTTGCTCCTTGGTTCCCACAATGGATGCGGATGCTCTGATATAGATAGGGTTTTTCAGTTCCACCGTCTGGCTTCCTATTCTCTGTTCCATCTTAACCTCCAAACATCTGTATCAACCAATAAATTACGCCAATCACCACCGAAGATGTGATACCATAAACCAGTACCGGCCCTGCGATTACGAACATTTTTGCCGCCAATCCCAGAACCAACCCTTCCTTTTTAAATTCCATGGCAGGAGAAACAATGGCATTGGCAAAGCCTGTAATGGGGACCAAGGTTCCTGCCCCTGCATACTTACCTAATTTGCAGTATAGGTCCAGCCCGGTAAAGAGTGCACCAAAGAATATCATGGTTACGCTGACCGCCGTGCGCGCCTGTTCCTCTGACAATCCGAGTCTACCCTGATACAAGTTCAAAAACACCTGACCTATGGTACAAATACCACCACCCACCAAAAACGCCCATAAACAGTTTTTTAAAATGGGACTGTTTGGGGATTTCTTTTCCAGATACCGTAAATATTCCTGCTTGTTATATTGCATTTTGTCACCTCGTTTTCTTTTTCATAGTATCTGTCGGCATTGGAATTTTATACAAAAAAAGCGTAGCAGTTTCAAGACCACTACGCTTTTTTTCATACTTTTCAGACTAGCCCAACAACACTCGCAGTACGTGATTTTCATCAAACTCGTCTGCACTGCCGTCGGTAATCAGCCAACTATCCTCAATTTTTGTTACGGTTAAAGACAGTTTCTTCTCTACTACCTTGGCATTCTTGCTGGCTTCTATATGTACTTCCTTCATCACTCTGAGCATCTCAGGGAAGAACACCTTGACCTGTTCTTCAACACTGTCCGATTCATTGAATTCGCCACTCTTTTCCAATTCATCTAATGCTTTGCCAAATTCCTCAGAAACCTTTTTCTGTGTATCCTCATCGCCATTTTCGGTATCAATGGATGTCCATTTTACAGAAACCTTGTATGCCTTTGTATCGCCTTCCACCTTTTCGGTGTTTTCAATGGTATAGGAAACCCGTTCGCTTCTGGCCGCAGTAATTGCTTGGGTTAAGTCCAGTAACTCCGCCTCATAATCTTCCAGAGAACAACCAAAGTCCGTTTCGAACTTCTTCTGCAATCTCTCGGCTTCCTTGGTATCTCTTTCCTCAAAATTCACATAAGGAAGTTCCTTCGCTTCTCCGCCGTCAACATACTGTGCCGCTTTCTCAATATCCCCGGCCAGATAGGTGTCAAGGAAGGCGGTTACCGTCTCCTCCACCTTTTTTTTGTCAAACGCACATCCCGTCATAGACAAAACCATGGTCAGGATCAATAAGATACATGTGGTATATCTGAACAGTTTCTTCATTTTTATTCTCCTCTTTCTCTGTTGTAAAAGACTTTTGCATTCTTTTTTTATTATGATACATGAGGGAGTTAAAGTCAAGAACAAAATAATCTGCGGCAGAACAACTTTTATATCCTTCTATATCACCACATCAACTATCTACCGCTTAAGAAGTTGACGGATTACCGGCCATGCATCATCTGCATAGAACCGATGTCCTCCATCCCCTTTTACCATAGCACAACGCTCGTCAACGCCCGCTTTTTCGTAGGCTTTCTTTCCTTTTTGGAACACTTCTTCTGCACCGAACAGAGGGAAAATAGGGTCACTGATTCCGTTCACCTGCACAAAATATTTCGGGCAGGCCATTGCCATCAAATCATCCATGTCAAAATACTCTGCAATCCCCGGCACATAGTTACATGCACAGTGCGCCATCGCACCGATGGAATCTTTAAATGTGCACATAGCACCGGAAGATATAGCAAAGCGAATTCTGTCCTCCAGTGCCGCAAGATAAGCTACCGCCGTACCGCCACCGGACTGACCAATGCAGGAGATATCCTCAAGGTTTACCTTGTCTGCAAAATGGTCTTCCAGTACATCGATTAACCGAGATACATCCCAAACCCGTTCGCCTATGGTGGTTTTGCCAAGGAGAAGCGCCGTCATGGAAGATTCCAGACATCGGGGCAATCCGGTACTGTCTGCATTGACGCCCACCTCACCGAAATTTCTTTGTTCTATGGTAACTGCGGCAAAACCCTCCCCGATTGCCTGGACAGCAAAGTCTTCATCTGACTTTTGGATGGAATCACTATCACCCTCATAAATGATGCGACCCATAGAAACGTGCATTCCTCTGGAGTGCCCCTGAATACAAATCATCAGAGGCGGATTTTCAATACCGTCCGGTAAAAGCAGGTGACAGGGAACCCGATAGTCTCCTTCGCTCCTAAATGTAAACCGAATCTCGGTAGCACCCTCAATCTTTTTCTCAAACTCAATTGCAAGGTCTGCATCTACTTTTTGGAAATAATCCATACGAAGAAGTTCCCGAAGTTTCTGTTTGGCTTTTTCCTGCCATACTGCAAGATCCCCTCCGTCATAGGACATAGCAGGGATTTTCTTCTGCATCAGGCTTTTATTGAAGTCGTATGTTGTCATCAAAGTCCCACCTTTACACAAAATGTAATTTTCCCACACATTATGACCCATCTTATGAGGAAAGTCAATAGGAATTTGAAAAATTTGGGGAAAATTTTGCCTTTTGCGCTCGGTAGTGCTTGAAAGGAGCGGTGACGCTCCACCCAAAGCCGGACATAGTGTGCCGTAAAGATTTACCATATTTACCGAGCCACCTTTTGCACAAATTGAGTGCGCAGAACTGGTGCAAGATGGGAAATGGCAGAATAATACTTTGCGTATATGATTGGCGCCGCTCGTCGACGATTCGGCTATCTTTAGAACTCGGTAGTGCGAAGAAAAATTGATGAGATTGCTTTGGGGCGAGGTTTGCCAAGGCAGAACGATACTTTGTGTATGTGACTGGCTTGGCAAGCCGATGTCAGGTCGCAAGGTCGCAATTTTTCAAGCACGACTGTAGGTAAGAAAAAAAATAAGCCCCGACCAACAAGCCGGGGCAATTTTCTTCTTCTTACAGTTCAGCAAAGTACTTAATAGTACGTACCATCTGGC
>JAZRCD010000360.1:0-2495 GCA_045635425.1 Ructibacterium sp.
GCAAAGAATTGACAATGCCACGCAATATAGGTATAATATTCACATACAAAAATCTGATTGGTGGGTTTTTATGATACACATTAAAGAAGCAATCATTGTAGAAGGAAAATACGACAAGGAACGTATCCGTCAACTGACTGATGCGCCTATTATTTGTACTCACGGATTCACAATTTATCAATCCAAAACACTGATGAACTCCATTCGAAATTTTGCAAAGAATCAGGGTATTATTATCCTTACTGATTCAGACAAAGCGGGTTTTCGGATTCGAAATTATATTAAAACTTGCGTCGGAAAAGATTGTATTATAAAAAATGCTTATATCCCAACCATTCCCGGCAAAGAACGCAGAAAAGAAAAACCCGGCAAAGAAGGTATTCTCGGCGTGGAAGGTATGACAGAAGAAATTTTAGAAGAAATTTTAAAGTCAGCCGCAACACCTGCAGACCCCAATACATTTCCTAAAGTCACAAAAACAGATTTCTTTCAGGATGGTCTGACCGGTAAACCTGATAGTGGAGAGCGGAGAAAAAAACTTATCAAGCATTTGCAACTCCCAAAAAATATTACCGCCAATGCATTAATTCAATTACTCAATCAAATCGGCGGACTTCCTGTCTACCAGGAGGCAATCAGCGAGTTATTCCCGGAATTTGATTCATAAGGAGACTCTTCCATGGAACTTACCAGAAAATTACCTGAAAAATTACTGCCTTGGTATGATGAAAATAAACGCGGTATGCCTTGGCGTGATAATCCGACCCCCTACCACGTTTGGCTTTCCGAGATCATGCTTCAACAAACTCGAGTCGAAGCGGTTCGCTCCTATTTCATACGTTTCATAGATGTACTACCCGATATTCATTCCCTTGCAAAGGCAGATGAAGAAACGTTGCTGAAATTATGGGAGGGCTTGGGATATTACAGACGCGTTTACAACCTCCAAAAAGCCGCTCAAATCATCGACGATAAATACGAAGGCAAACTCCCCGCATCATACCACGAACTGCTTAAATTGCCCGGAATTGGTGATTATACAGCAGGGGCAATTTCATCTATTGCTTTTAGCATACCCAAAGCTGCAGTTGATGGTAATGTATTACGGGTTATTACCAGATTTCTTGGAGATTACCGTGATATTTCCGGTACATCTTTTAAGAAAGAAGTAGCCAAAGCACTGGAAGACATTTATCCGTTGAACCGATGTGGTGATTTCACACAGAGCCTGATGGAGTTAGGTGCAACCGTCTGTCTCCCTAACGGAGCACCGCTTTGTGATCGTTGTCCGTTGCAGAACGATTGTTACGCATCTCTTCATCACTGTATAGACGAACTACCCGTAAAGCCTGAAAAGAAAAAACGGCGTATAGAACATCTTTTTGTTCTAATTTTGCAAAACAAAGACGTCTATGCTGTAAGAAAACGTTCCACCCCCGGGCTGCTCCATGGTCTTTGGGAGCTACCCAATATCCCTAACGAAAATTCGAAAAACCATGTTGAAGATTATTTAAAAGATTTGGAAATCCAGTACAATTCTATTCGTAAAGTCGGAAATGCAAAGCATGTTTTCACTCATATTGAATGGCACATGACTGCATATCATGTAATATGTGAAAACCAAAACAATAATTTCCGCTGGGTCACAAGCGATGAAATTTCCAACGAAATTTCGCTCCCTACTGCTTTTCAACATTTTTCAAAGATTTGGAAAGAAAAATAACCGACACACCACTTGACAGATTCTTCCAAATCGATTATAATGTTACAAATATGTTACAAGAGGCAGGTAGTCGGATATGAACGAAGTTGTATCATTGGATGCATTAAATGCACTTAAACACGAAGTTTTGGTTTTAGAAAACAAGAATGCGAAAAGTATTCTTGTTTTTGAAAAAAATCTCGAGGAGTTATCCGATTTACCTTTGATTGACGATTCAGAATGGTCCCCTTCGTTGAAATCGGTAGAAATCATTACATTGGAAAAATACCCTTCATTATCAACCAGCATTCGAAAACTTGATATTTAAAAAGAAAGGTGTCAAACGACACCTTTCTTTTATATTTCCTCTTCTGTCCTTTTTTCAACAATGAATCTTGGACGTTTCTTTGTCTCTTTATATATTTTACCTACATACTCTCCGATTACACCTAAGGAAATCAATTGCACACCACCCAGAAACCATATGGAAATCATAAGAGATGACCAACCGCTTACGCTATAACCAAAGAATCGTGCAAACAAAGTGTATCCTGCCGCAAACAGCGCAAAAAAACAAACCAACAAACCCATTCCAAGAACCAAACGGATTGGTTTAATAGTAAAAGAAGTTACTCCGTCAAAGGCAAAAGAAAGCATCTTTTTAAAGGGGTATTTGCTTTTGCCCGCCATTCTCTTCTTTCTATCGTAATAAACAATTGTGCTCCGCAAACCCACAAGACGTACCATGCCTCTTAAAAAAAGATTCACTTCAGGGAATTCCGCCAAAGCATCC
>JAZRCD010000361.1:0-2924 GCA_045635425.1 Ructibacterium sp.
CATGCAACCGCTTCATGAATCATGGAAACCGGTTTGGTTTTGCTGACCGCAATTAACCGCACCTCTTCCGGATTTCTTCCGGCTTTTTCTGCCGCTGTAACAATCTCCTGTCGAACAGCCGCAAGATTATCCTTTATTCCCATCTATCTCACAACCTTACCGTCTTCCAGTTTTTTCGCATTCACAATAACTTCGTCGTAAATCTTTAATTGATATTCTGCCCCGGTATCGGTCACAGCATTGATAATAGCCCAGGTCTCGTTACGATATTTCACCTTAACAGGAACAAAGCGAGCCACTCCCAAACGCAGAACATAAACGCCCGGTTGACCTCCCTGCACATGCAGACTTTCTACCGGAACCTTGATTCCTTCCGCACTGACCGTGACTACCTCTGCAGATGCCCGACTAATGCCGTAAATGCCATCCACGAACCGATTGGTATGAATCACAATCGCAACCTTACCGTTTTCTGCTTCACTGATATGCTCCACAGTTCCGTATATGGTGGTATCGGTCAATTCAAAGAACCGCAACCGGATTTCACTGCCCTTTTGGATTCTCTTGGCATCCTCTTCTGCGATACAGGTAGCATAAGACCATCCGTAGTTATTCACAACCTTACATACCGGCTCACCGGCGTTTACCGATTCTTTTCGTTCCAAAGGTTGCCGATCCAGTTCCTCTAACTTTCCGACAGTCATCCCCTCTGTTGCCTCTAACTTCAAAGTCTCTTCCATACCATCAATTCTGGTATAGAAAACGCCGGAAATCTCTGCATATAATTTCTTCTGTCCACCCTGACCTTCTGCCTGTAAATTGCCCAGTTGTCTCTTCAAGTCGGTCAGCAGGGCATCGCGATCGGTTTCTTCATCGTTGCTTACCGCATTTTTTTGTTCAATCAACAAGTTTAGATTCTCTTTCTCTTCCGCCAGAATCTCCATGTTGTGTTCTTGTCTGCGATCGGACAGATCCCGAACCATCATGCTGATTTTCTGTTCGGTCATGACACTGTCTCCGGCGTAAGTGGCGTCCTTAGAACCATCCTCCAAACGGGCAATTCGATCTGTCAAATCACGAATTTTACCTGCCCGATCAGGATCGTATTCCCCGGTGTGAATCACGCCGATTTCTTGCCCTTCTTTTACACGTTCTCCATCATCTACCAGACATTCTAAGTAGCCGGAAACCGGTGCATTCACCACCGATTGTTCCCGAAAAATATATCCGTCTGTCATGATTTCTTCCTGAACGGTTCCCTTCATGGCAATCATGGTGGTGGTACCGTTTTGGAAGCTGAAAATAATCGCAATCAACAAATAGAGCAGAAAGGCTCCCGCAAATCCTTTCAGGATCCAACTTCGTTTCTGTTTTTTTTGGCGCCGAGACCTTCTTTGGGCTATCCGATTTTCAAAATCCGAAGAATTTGCCATCAGACTACCCCCTTTTCTCGTACTTGGGATCAGTCCCATAAAGTGCGCCTGAAGATACAGTTCCATTATATAGTACGAATTCCTTTTCTGTAAAGAACCCGTGTTAATTTGTATACAAATTGTAAAACCTTTGTAACATCCCGTTTCATCCCTCAACCAAATGCTCCCTGAAATGACAAAAAACACCTGCCAAGCGGCAGGTGTTTTTTTGTTACGCTTTCGGAACACACACAAACTGATTGTCTTTTACATCAATCAAGATGGTATCCTCCGCCTTTACATCACCGGAGAGCATTGCCTCGGCAATCCGATCCTCGATTTCGCTCTGGATCGCACGTTTTAAGGGACGCGCACCATAGATAGGATCAAATCCTTCTTTGGCAATCTTATCCACCGCTTCATGGGTAATCTCGGCAGAAATCTTATTCTCCAGAAGTCGTTTCGTCATCTGGTCTAACAGTTTTCCGGCAATCTCCTTGATATTCTCATGACTCAGCTGATGGAATACGATAATCTCGTCAATTCGATTCAGGAACTCGGGTCGGAATGCTTGCTTCACTTCACTCATCACATCCGACTTAATCTCCTTGTAGTCCCGTTCCCCATCGTCACCTGCAGAGAAACCAAGGCTCTTCCGCTCAGTAATCTGTCTTGCCCCCAGATTGGAGGTCATAATAATCACCGTGTTTCTGAAATCCACTCTTCGACCCTGGGCATCGGTTAAGACGCCATCGTCCAGAATCTGCAGAAGAATATTAAACACATCTGGATGGGCTTTTTCAATCTCGTCAAAGAGGATTACCGAATAGGGCTTTCTCCGAACCCGTTCGGTCAACTGTCCACCCTCGTCATAACCCACATATCCGGGAGGAGATCCTACCAGACGGGATACGGCGTGTTTCTCCATATATTCGGACATGTCCACCCGAATCATGGCGTCCTCTTCCCCAAACATAGCCTCTGCCAACGCCTTGGAAAGTTCAGTCTTACCAACGCCGGTGGGACCTAAGAAGATAAAGGAACCGGTGGGGCGTTTGGGGTCTTTCAGTCCTACTCTGCCTCGGCGGATTGCCTTGGCAACAGCGGTTACCGCCTCTTCCTGTCCAACCACTCTTTCATGAAGAACTTCTTCCAACTTCAAAAGACGTTCGCTCTCGGTTTCTTCCAAGTTCTTCAAGGGGATTCCCGTCCACATGGAGATGATCTCTGCGATTTCCTCTTCAGTTACCACAGAATTTTCTGCTGAAGTCTTGTTTTCCCAGTTCTTCTTCTCGTTCTCCAGTTGTCCACGAAGTTCTTTTTCCTGATCTCTTAAAGAAGCTGCGCGCTCATACTCCTGAATGGTAATGGCCGCCTCTTTCTCCTTCTTTACTGCCAGAATCTGCGCCTCAATATCTTTCACAACAGGCGGCGCGGTCAAGGTTTTCATTCGCAAGCGAGATGCCGCCTCATCCACAAGATCAATGGCCTTATCAGGCAGGAAACGATCGG
>JAZRCD010000362.1:0-2106 GCA_045635425.1 Ructibacterium sp.
CTTCCATGGACTGCGACGGAACCAAAGCCGGTTACGACCTGGAACTGACCCGTTTGATTTCGGATCACGTTTCGGTTCCCGTCATTGCATCAGGCGGTGCCGGCACCATGGAGCATTTCAAGGATGCCCTTACCGAGGGCAGAGCCGATGCCGCTTTGGCAGCATCCCTCTTCCACTTCCGTGAAATCGAAATCAGCGACTTGAAGGACTATCTCCACAAGGAAAATGTTCCGGTAAGATTGTAAAATAAAAAAGTGCCCGTTAGGGCACTTTTCTTATTTTACTGTTACAACCCAGTCCAGTTCATCCGCCAAAGAACCATTTTGAATACCGGTGATGGTATCAAAAATTCTCTGGGTTACTTCACCGATTTGGTTGTTGTTGATGCTCATTACGTGGTCGCCCCAACGAAGTTCACCAACGGGAGAGATGATTGCCGCGGTACCTGTACCGAAACATTCCTCCAACTTGCCGTTCTGGTATGCTTCGTAAACTTCCTGAATGGAAATCTTCCGCTCAGAAACGGGAACGCCCCACTTCTTCAGAAGTTCAACGGTGGACATTCTGGTGATACCGCTCAGGATACTTCCGCTGAGCATAGGCGTTACAACCTCGCCATCAATCTTAAAGAAGATGTTCATAGCTCCAACTTCTTCGATATACTTCTGTTCTACACCATCCAGCCAAAGAACCTGAGAATAGCCACGTTCGTGTGCAATCTCCTGTGCCTTGATACTGCTTGCATAGTTACCACCGGTCTTGGTGAATCCGGTACCGCCTCTTACGGCACGAACATAAGAGTCTTCCACATAGATCTTAACGGGAGCCAGACCCTCGGGATAGTAAAGACCACTGGGAGAGCAGATGATGATAAACTTATAGGTATCGGAAGGCTTTACACCAAGATACTCGTCAGTTGCAATGATGAAAGGACGAATATACAAAGATGCACCTGCCTGCTCAGGAATCCATTCCTGATCCAGTTCTACCAACTGCTTGAGGGCTTCCACACAGAAATCTACATCCAACTGAGGGATTGCCAGACGCTCTGCAGAAACGTTCAATCTTTCAAAGTTCTTGTAAGGACGGAACAAACGAACTTCGCCATCCTTGGACTTGTACGCCTTCAAACCCTCGAAGATTTCCTGCGCATAGTGGAACACCATTGCAGAGGGGTCCAGTTCCAGCGGACCATAAGGAACGATGCGGGCATCATGCCAGCCTTTTCCTGCGGTATAGTCCATCACAAACATATGATCGGAGAAAAACTTACCAAAGGGCAGGTTTTCCATGGTGGGCTTTGCTTTGGGTGCAGTTGTTTTCTGAATTGTAATATTCAACTGATTCAACCTTCTTTCTTAAAATTCATAACAAATTTCCATATTTGTTCCAGTATAACACAGAAATTTTCAAATTTCAATATCTAATCTTGACAAATTCCGCACGATTTTGCCTTGACTTTCTCAACACATCTATATTATAATCAATAGTTAAGAAAGCTTTTTGCTTTTTGATTTCTGTTTGAGCGATATGACGAGGTGAAGTTATGATACCAAACATATTAACCACCGTCAGGTTGATTCTGATTCCCATTTTTGCCTATTTGGTATTGGGTGCAAAGGAATTTCCTGCCGCGGCTATGATCTTCCTTTTCTCCGGAATCACCGATGTGGTAGACGGCTATATTGCCCGTCACTTTCATATGATTACTAATTTTGGAAAGATCTACGATCCCTTTGTGGACAAGCTGATGCAACTTACTGCTTTGATTTGTCTCTGTATGTCAGAGATTCTTCCTTTTTGGTTGGTTGCTCTGATTCTATGCAAAGAATTGGCTATGATTATTACCGGCGGTATTCTTTATCTGAAGAAAATCGTGGTATATTCCCATTGGTATGGGAAAGCTACCACCGTCATTCTTTATACTATTGTTGTTATTATGATTCTGTGGCAGCCCATCCCCACAAACTGGTCCATGATCCTCTGTGGAATTCTGGTCTTTTCCATGTTGGTTTCAGGCGCCGCATACCTGATTGATATCATCCGTCACTACGACGATAAACGTGTTGAAGAATAGAAAAAAGGCTCTGCATATGCAGAGCCTTT
>JAZRCD010000363.1:0-6313 GCA_045635425.1 Ructibacterium sp.
AGAGTAAAAATTCCCAACATGATTGAGAAAAAAATTGGCGCCAAGTGCGAGTATTTTTACGCAAGCGGATATCAATTCCCGGATGATTTGTCGAAATATAAAATTGCGCTTTCCTGCGGAATGTGTATGATCAACCGAGAAGAAATAAATCATCGCATGAATGTTTTGCGCGAACTTGGAATACCTGTTGTAAACTATGGTGTTGCCATCGCTGAATTAAGTGGAATACTGGACAGAGCAAAAGAAATATTTGAAGCATAAGAAAAAATCCTCCCATGGAGGATTTTTTTCTTTACGCAATAAAAGGCTTGACAGATAGGTGTAAAGATGCTATAATTAAATTGTTATGTTTCTTATAAGGAGATGCTTATATGAACCTGAAGCAAATGAAGTATGTACTAACCCTTGCCAAGGTCGGATCCTTTTCCGGAGCAGCAGAGACGTTGGGGATTTCTCAACCATCCTTGAGTCAGTATATTAAGAAAATTGAGCAGGAGTTGGATGTTGAACTCTTTCTTCGAACAAACGGGAATGTTGAAATCACCGATGCAGGACATGTATATCTGGAAACTTGTGAAAAAATGCTTAAATTAGAGGCAGACCTTCAAAATCGATTGAAGGATGTCTCTGAATACAGAACGGGAAGTATTACCATTGGAACATCGCCTTTTCGCTGTATTACAATGATGCCGGAGGTCGTTCGGAAGTTTCGGCAAAAATATCCCGGAATGCATTTGATCATCAGAGAAATGACGACACATGAATTGCTGGATGCAACGGAACAAGGCGAGTTTGATTTATGTCTTACCAATTTGCCGGTAGATGAAATGGTTTTTCAATACGAAATTTTGATGGAAGAAGAGATTCTTCTTGCGGTAAAGAAGGGTTCAGAACTTGATGAAAAACTTTTATCTTGTGTAGAAAAGGATTGCAATGTGATAGATGCGTCCTTGTTGCAAGGACAAGATTTTGTCATGCTTACGGATCATCAAATGATGCAGAAAGAGTTGCATAACCTATGTGGTCGATTTCAAATTGAAGTAAATACCGCTGTTGTTGTAAAAAGCTTAGAGGCGCAGATTGAAATGGTTGCGGCAGGAGTGGGATGCGCCATTGTGCCCATGGGAATAAAGAAATCTCTAAGAATGCAGCAGAATATACGTTTTTATTCTTTCTCCGAGGATTTGCCAAAGAGAAAATTGGCTGTGATATATCAAAAAGAAAAGTATTTGTCAAAGCCCATGTTGGATTTGATTGAAATGATTAGGGATAATCAGGAGGTTGTATTATGAGCGGATTAATTTATTTGCTGATTATGTTAGCTGTCATCTGTGTGTGGTTTTTAGCTTTTAAGAGACCTGTTTATGAGGCAGTATTGTTATCTTTCATTATATTATTGTGTGTTACCGGAAGATGGGAGCATGTTCTTGTTTACATCAATGAAGGTCTTTCTAACTCATTGCTATATTCCATGGTTGCATTTGTTGCCATGTCGATTATGCTTACCAAGACAAAGGTTGTAGATAGCTGTATTGCGGTAATTCTTTCCTTGATTGGTCGTATCAGGGGCGGTGCCGGTTATACTGCTGTTGTTGCCAGCGCGTTTATGGGAGCACTTTCAGGTTCCGGACCCGGAAATGTTATGGCAACGGGATCTTTAACCATTCCTGCAATGAAGCGCACGGGATTTCCGGCAGAGTTGGCGGCAAATATTGAATCAAACGCCAGCTATATGGGAAATATGATTCCGCCGTCTTCCAATATTGTTGCGGCGATGGCGGCTTTTACAACATTTGCGGCAGGTGCAGGTTTTGCAGATGTTTCGCAGGGTAGATTTTGGATTGTTTTGTGGGGAATTGCTCTTTGGTTTATTGCACAACGTATGTTTATGGTTTGGGGATTTTGTAAGTATTACAAGGTTGAACCAATGAAGAAAGAGGAGCTTCCGAACCTGAAAGAGACGCTGAAAACCGGTTGGCAAGCAATGTTTTTGCCCGTAATTATCTTATTGCCCTTTATTTTGGATGCAATCTTTGCAGATAATCTCTTTGTGGATCGTTTGGGTGCTGACGGAGCAAAAGCTCTCTCTAAGTCTGTGCTGATTTTTACGGCCGGAATTGCCTCTATTTATGCATGTTTGGTTGCAAAAGATAAGTCTGCTGTTACATTCCCCAAAATAGCAGAAATGATGGCAGGAGGAGTAAAATCCATTTCGCCTGCTATTGCGGTATGTGTATTCGGCTATATGATTGGTGCCTTGTTTGAGGACTTAGGCGTTGCTGAGTCTATGGGTGAATTGATTGCTACTTGGAACTTTAGTAAACTTGGTATGGTTATAGCTATTTGTGCCATTACCTGTGTTATGGGAATGGTTGTCCCCGGTTCTTCACAAGTAGTTATCTTTGGTCCGGTGTTTATTTCACTGCTTCATGGAGTTGGTGTGGATCCGTTGTTATCTGCGGCAATGTTGCCTTGTATTTGTGGAGTTATGTGTGGAATTACTCCGCCGTTGGGCTTGGGTATGTATGCCGGTATGACAATTGCGGAATCGGAGTTTAGCAAAACATTTAAGAACAATTTGTGGTGGGTAACGGCGCAGTTTGTTCTTCAAATTGTTATTCTTATGGGATGGCTACCTATTATAGGTCTTTAATGGAGGTGCTGTTATGAAGAAAATATGCAAGAAACTTTCTGATGTATTAAGAGTTGTGTTTGGATACGGCATTGCCGCATCGTTGTTTGCAGGTGGTTTAACATTCTTTGGGTATGTTGTGGCGTTGATCATAGGCGGAGAGACAGCCACCACCATTTGCACTATTATCTACGAAGATATTATTCCGATTATTATTTATGTTTCTGTTGCTATGGTGTTGCTTGGACTGGTTATTATGTATTTGAATAACGAAGTAGCCTTGACCCCTGAAAAGAAAAAAGCACAGAATCACAAAGGCGAAGTATAAAGAAAACCCCTCGAGTTATCGAGGGGTTTTTGTATGAAAGAAGTTTTATTGGTTTGTTGTTGGTAATTTAGGGTCTGTCAGTAATGTGTAGTAATGATCATAGATGACCATGCCCGGTTTGGAGCCGTTGGGCTTTTTTACATTTTTAACCGGAGTATAATCAACCGGAACTTTTGATCCGTTTTGAGCCTTGCTGTAATATGCTGCAAGAGCGGCCGCCTCCAATACTGTGTTATCAGGAATTTCTTCCTCGCCTTTGGCGCGGACGATAACATGGGAACCGGGAATGTCTTTGGTGTGGAACCACCAGTCGGTTGAATATGCCATCTTGATTGTTAATTCGTCGTTTTGCTTGTTGTTTCTGCCTACGAGAATTTCATATCCGTCTGACGAAAGAAACTTCATAGGAACGGATTTTTTTTGTGATTTTGCTTGTTTCGTGATGGACTTTGGTGTATAGCCTTCCTCTGCAAGTTCACTTTTGATTTCAGAAAGATCTGTTGGTGTTTCTGCTTTTTCTAATGATTCCAAGACGGATTCTAAATAGGTTTTTTCCTCGGTTGCTTTTTCGATTTCCTCAAAGGCATGTTGTTCTGTCATTTTTGCCTTAGTATATAGTTTATAGTAGTGCTGGGCGTTTTGAGATGGTGTGAGGTCTTCTTTTAGAGGGATTTGAATCATTTCTAAGTTTTCAGAGAAATAGTTCTCTGTCTCAAAACTTTTCATGCCTCCGGTTATTCGATACAGATTGGCTGTGATTAAATCCCCATATATCTTATAGGTTTCTCTTTTTTGAGACTTCTCCAAATTTTCGTGATGGAGAACAAGTTTTTTCTCACAGCGCTCTATGTTGTTTTGTACCAACCTACATAAGTGGGCAGAGCGTTGATTCATATGCTCTCGTTGTGCACGCTTTTCATAATAGGCGTCAATCACAACACTGATTGAGTCCCCCGGTTCTAAAAGGGCACATCCGTTGTATTGTGTCAACTGCATGCAGGAAAATGCGGTTGGTTTTTTTTCATCTTTGGAAATGACAAGGGTTGGATGATAATCGTCTTTGCATACATCTTTGATGAAAGAATCAACCTCTGTCATGAAGGATGCGGTATTGATTTCACCCTTGGTTATTTTCGTATTTTGTCCGAAGCGAAAGACAATTTCTCTTGCCAGCAAAGGACTCATGCCCGTAAAGGATGAGAGGAGAAATTTATCAAGCAACGTATCGTCAGGTTCTTTGTCCAGCTTAGATAATAGATCAAGAAGTGAGTAGTTATCCGGAGAAAGTTTCTCTTGAGCAGGAGGGGATTCGTAAAATAGTCCCGGAAGGATCTGGCGCACTGCGCTAACGGTAAAATCAACGTGCTTGATGCTGTCCATAATTTTATTGTTTTCATCAAGAAGAATGATATTGCTGTGACGTCCCATAATTTCTACGACGATATCACGACGACAGATGTCGCCCATTTCATTTCTTCCTTCTGTTTTGATGATAAGAATTCTATCAAATCCTGCCTGTGTTACACCAATAATTTTATTTCCCTGGAAATGTTTGCGCATTAACATGCAAAACATGGGAGGGTTCATGGGGTTGTCTTTTGTTATTTGAGTTAAATGAACACGAGGGTTGGAGGCGTTGGCGGACAAGAGAAGGCGGAAAGCACCATTTTTACTTCGGATTTGAAGAATGATTTCGTCTCGCTCCGGTTGATGAACTTTGTCGATTTTTCCGTCAATGATTGTTTTATTTAATTCGCTTGCAATGGCATGGGTGACAAAACCATCATAAGACATGGCGCCAACCTCCTTTACGATAAGATAGGGAGCGGATTTTTCCGCTCCCGTTGTTATTTTGTTTTAGGCATTCTTTAATGAATCAACCTTGTCAAGACGTTCCCAAGGAAGGTCTAAATCATTTCTGCCAAAATGACCATATGCGGCAGTTTGCTTATAAATAGGATTGCGCAGTTCCAAGGTTTTAATAATACCGCCGGGGCTTAAATCAAATACTTTTGATACCTTCTCGGCAATCTCGCTGTCGGAGATAACGCCGGTTCCGCGAGTATCGATTCGTAACGATACGGGCTGAGCAACGCCAATAGCGTATGCCAACTGTACCTCGCAGGCTTTTGCAAGGCCTGCAGCAACCACGTTTTTGGCAACATAACGAGCGGCATAAGCACCACTGCGGTCAACCTTTGTGGGATCCTTTCCGGAGAAAGCGCCGCCACCATGGCTTGCATATCCACCATAAGTATCTACAATAATCTTACGGCCGGTGTGACCGGAATCGCCTTGAGGACCGCCGATAACAAAACGACCGGTAGGATTGATGTAATACTTGGTATCTTCGTCCAATAATGCAGAATCAATAACAGGAAGGATGACCTGTTCTTTGATATCCTTTCTCAAATCCTCGATTGCAATTGCATCATCGTGTTGGGTGGATACAACGACGGTGTCAATTCTCTTGATGCTACCATCTTCGTTATATTCAACAGTAACCTGAGACTTACCGTCAGGACGGAGGTAAGGCAAAGTGCCGTTCTTTCTGACTTCAGTTAATTTTTTGCACAGTTTATGGGAGAGTGCAATGGGAAGAGGCATATAGTCTTCGGTTTCATTGCAGGCAAAACCAAACATCATGCCCTGGTCTCCTGCACCAATGCCGGTTCCGTCGTCATCTACACCCATAGCAATATCAGGGGACTGTTCATCAATAGCAGACATAACGGCACAGGTGTCGCAGTCAAAACCGTATTTTGCACGATCATAACCGATGCTACGAATGGTTTCACGTACCACACGAGGAATATCTACATAGGTTGTGGTGCTAATCTCGCCTACAACCAGAACCAGACCTGTTGTTACGGTGACTTCGCAAGCAACTCTGGCGTTGGGGTCTTCTTTGATGATTGCATCAAGGATTGCATCTGAGATTAAGTCGGAAATTTTATCAGGATGTCCTTCGGTTACCGACTCAGAGGTAAAAAGTCTTTTGTACATGGTCAAATATCTCCTTTTCAACATCTTCGAGGCTTTGATTTGCATCGATGATTGTAATATTCTGTGTTTCTTTAAGTTTGTCCAAAACGCTTAAAAAGTTATTGCGGATTTCCTTCATCAGGTTAATATCTTTTTCGTAAAGCTCAGGCTTGTCCCGTCCTTGATCGATACGAGCTTTGCAGGTGTCCGGGTTAACGTCCAAGAAAATGCATAAATCCGGATTCAATATTTCGGGGCACTTCATATGTGCATCCATTAACCAGTTAATATCACTGGCGGTTCCTTGATATGCAAAGGAAGAGTAGTAGTATCGATCACAAACCACAGTAATTCCCTTTTCCCGGTTC
>JAZRCD010000364.1:0-6532 GCA_045635425.1 Ructibacterium sp.
CAAATGTGTCGGAATCACTCTTCTGTACATTTGTTGCAGGCGGCTCATAAGGAAGTGCTGGGTAGCCATGTGGCACAGGCAGGTTCCTATGTGGATGCGGACAGAATGCGGTTTGACTTCTCCCACTTCCAGGCAATGACGGCGGAAGAGATTGCCAAGGTAGAAGAATTGGTAAACGAGGAAATCCTGAACGATTTGTCCATCGACTGTTTCGAGACTTCCATTGACGAGGCTCGTAAGATGGGCGCAACCGCACTCTTTAGCGAGAAGTATGGTGCTACCGTTCGTGTGGTACAGATGGGTGATTACAGTATGGAACTTTGCGGCGGTACCCATGCAGAGTCCACCGGAAAGTTGGGACTTTTCAAAATCATTTCCGAAAGCGGTGTGGCGGCAGGTGTTCGCAGAATTGAGGGTGTAACAGGTCTTGGCGTTCTTAAACTGTTGAACGAAAAGGATGCTTTGATTCAGGAAACCGCACAGGTTCTTAAGGCAAATCCCAAGGATTTGAAGCAGAAGGTAGAGTCTTTGACCGAGGAACTGAAGGAGAGTCGTCGTGAAGTGGAAAGCCTGAAGAGTAAGATGGCATCTGCTGCGGCAGGTAACCTGATGGACGATGCGACAGAAATCGGCGGCGTGGCTGTGGTTGCAAAGTTGATGGATGATGGCATGGATATGAATACCCTGCGAGAAACCGGTGACACCTTGAAGCAGAACAAAGAGGATGCGGTAATCGTTTTGGCATCCAAGGGCGATGGTAAGGTAAGTATCATTGCCATGGCAACTTCCGGCGCAGTAGCCAAGGGTGCTCATGCAGGTAAGATTATTTCTGAAGTTGCTAAGGCCATGGGCGGTGGCGGTGGCGGTAAACCCGAATCCGCACAGGCTGGCGGTAAGAATCCCGAGAAGGCAGAAGAGGCTCTGGCTTTGGTTGCCGGTATTGTGGAATCTCAGGTGAAATAGGAGGTAGAAACCATGGATTGCTTATTCTGTAAGATTGCGGCAGGGGAAATCCCCTCCACCAAGGTATATGAGGATGCATTGGTGTATGGTTTTTTGGATATTGAACCTCAGGCACCTACCCATATCATTTTGATCCCGAAAGAGCATATTGCATCGGCAAATGAATTGACCGAAGAGAATGCAGGTGTGGTTGGTCACATTTATGCGGTTGCCGCAAAGATTGCCAAGGAGCAGGGCTTTGCAGAAACCGGTTATCGGATTGTGAACAACTGCGGTAAGGATGGTGGCCAGACGGTAGGCCATATTCACTTCCATGTTCTGGCAGGCAGAAATTTGGGTTGGCCTCCGGGCTAAAACCGAGAAACAGGGGCGGACATCTCACTTTTGCGGTGTCCGCTTTTTTTATCATGTATGTTCTGCCACATAGGTGGAATAATAGATCATAAGTAGAATGAGGAGTGAACATCATGCAAACCAAACAAATATGCAATGGAGTGGATTTGAGAGTTCTCGAAAACACTAAGTTTAAAACGAATACCCTGAGTTTATTTTTTCATCTCCCTTTGAAACGGGAGACGGTGACCATGGCGGCGCTTCTGCCATCGGTGTTAAAACGGGGTTCGGAAAAGTATCCCAAACTGACCGATATGGCACGGCATCTGGCGGATTTGTACAGCGCTTCTTGCGGTGCAGGTGTGCGAATGAAGGGTGACGGCGAGGTTCTGTATGTGACCATGGAGTATATTGCCGATGAATTTATCGGTGAAAACCTGACCGAGCAGGTGTTGGAATTTTTGAAAGAGTTTGTATTCTTCCCCAAGGTGGAGAATCAAGGTTTTGTGGCCGAGTATGTGGAAAGTGAAAAGGAAAACCTGAAAGAATCCATTCTTGGCCTGATTAACGATAAAAAAGAATATGTGGATGCCAAGTGCCGTGAAGCCATGTTTGGCGGAGCGGGATATGGTATGTTTGAAGCAGGATATGTGGAAGATTTAGAAAAGATTACCCCCCGGAGTCTCTACGCATTTTATCAGGATGTGATTTCCAACGCTAAGGTGGATATCTTTCTGGGCGGTACGGTTACCCAAGAGACGGAAGCCCTTGCCGAGAAAATCTTGGGTGGAGTTCTTGCTCCCCGTCAGGCACCTTATCCCGAAACCAATCCTGCTGTTTCTAAGCGGGATGAAGTGCAGTATATTGTAGAAGAAATGCAGGCATCTCAAAGCAAACTTGCCATGGGCCTTTGCTGTGGCGTGAACCCCACGGAGCGGGAGTACTATGCATTGATGGTGGGTAGTTGTATCTTTGGTGGAAGTCCTTTCTCGAAACTCTTCAATAATGTGCGAGAGAAGTTGAGTCTTGCCTATTATGCGGCGGCAAGAACCGATCGACTTAAGAGTGTTATGATGATCAGTTCCGGTATCCAGACCGAGAATTATCAGGCGGCTTATGATGAGATTATGGTTCAGCTCAATAAGATGAAAAAAGGCGAAATCGAAGACGCGGAACTGATGGCGGCTAAGAAATATTTAGAGAATGGCCTCCGTTCCATGGAAGATAGCCTGAGAGCGAAGGAAGACTATTATTTGAGTCAGGCGGTGATGGGACAGGAACAGAGTCTGGAAGACTTGCTTGCCTGTATCGGAGCGGTAACCAAGGAAGAAATTGTTGCCGTTATGCAGAAGGTAACCTTAGACACGGTTTACTTCTTAAAGGGTATCGGCGGCGGAGAGGAGGAAGCATAGATGGAAATCAAGCGGATTTATAACGAACAATTGAAAGAAGAAATGCAGATGGCGGTTCACGAAAGCGGTCTGCGGGTCTATGTTTTCCCCAAAAAGGGTTTTAGTAAATACTATGCCATTTACGGAACGGAATACGGATCGGTTGATCGGTGTTTTCAGGTGCCCGGTGAATCGGGGATGACCACGGTTCCCGATGGTATTGCTCATTACCTGGAACATAAACTTTTTGAGCAAGAGGACGGCGGTAACGCCTTTGATCTGTTTGCAGAAACCGGTGCCAGCAGTAACGCCTTCACCAGTTTTGATATGACGGCATATCTGTTCTCCTGCACCGATAAATTCTATGAGAATTTAGATATCCTTTTGGGCTTTGTGAACCATCCGTGGTTCACGGAGGAGAACGTAGCCAAGGAGCAGGGCATCATTGGTCAGGAAATCAAAATGTACGACGACGACCCTGAGTGGAGAGTGTTCTTCAATACCCTTTCGGCCATGTATCATGAGAATCCGGTTAAGATTGATATTGCCGGTACAGTGGAAAGTATTTCGCATATTACACCGGATCTTTTGTATCGTTGTTATAACACCTTCTATAACCCTGCCAATATGGTTTTGGTAATGGTGGGTGATGTGGATATGGAAAAAGTCATGGTCTATGTGGATAAGCACGTGAATGCAAGTCGGAATTTAGGTCAGATTCCCCGTGGGGAAGTAAACGAACCTGCAGAGCGAAGACAGGAAAAGGTAGAACAAAAATTGCTGGTTTCCCGTCCTCTGTTCCGTATCGGATTCAAGGAAACTGCCAAGGAGTGGGATGCAGATTCCAGATTGCGTCGTGAGATTGCCAATGAATTGATTCTGGAGGCGGTCTTTGGTAAGAGTAGTGATTTTTATATGGATCTCTATGAGGAGGGACTGATTGACAATTCCTTTGGTGCCGAAACTGAGATTGCCAAGACCTATGGCTTTACGCTTCTGGGCGGTGAGTCCAATGAGCCGGAAAAGGTATATGACAGAGTGTTGAAGAAATTGGATGAACTTGGAACAGACGGTATTTCGTCGAAGGAACTGGAACGAGCAAGAAAAGTTTTGATTTCGGGAAACATCCGGATGTTTAATAATGTGGAACGAATGGGCAACGCCTTTATTCGACATATTCTGGCAGGATATGATCCTCTGTCCTTTGCAGAGGCGGTCAGAAACGTCAATGACGAAATGGTAATGAACCAACTGGCAGAGCATTTTGATGCCAAGAATGCAGTGCTTTCGGTGGTTCTTCCTATGGAAGTGCAGTAAGGGGGATTTGGGATGATAAATCAGATTTTATTTCCCGGATTGGGATTGGAGTTCTCCATCAATCGGGTGGCCTTTCAGGTGTTTGGTATTCCGATTTACTGGTATGGCCTTTTGATTACTGTCGGATTGGTTCTGGCAATTCTTTATGGCATGAAAAGGGCAAAGGATGTGGCGTTGAGCCAGGATGATCTGGTGAACATGGTCCTTTTCTCAGTTCCCGTTGCCATCATCTTCGCCAGAATCTATTATGTAGTCTTTAGCTGGGAGCAATATGCAGGAGACTGGACCTCGGTTTTCGATATTCGCAGCGGTGGCATTGCTATCTATGGCGCCATCATTGGTGTGGTATTGGTCCTGATAACCTACTGCAAAGTAAAGAAACTTTCTCTCGGAAAGGTGTTGGACGTTCTTGCTATCGGTCTCTTGATTGGTCAGGCTGTGGGTCGATGGGGAAACTTTGTAAATGCAGAAGCCTTCGGCACCGAAACCGCTCTTCCTTGGGGCATGACCATTCAACAGGGCGGTCCAGTGCTCGTTCAGTCGGTTCACCCCACCTTCTTGTACGAATCCTTGTGGAACGCCGTGGGTATTTTGGTGCTTTTGTATGGTCGAAAATTCCAACGCTTTGTCGGTGAGGAATTTTGCGGATATCTGGTTTGGTATGGCTTGGGCAGAGCATGGATTGAGGGTCTTCGCGCAGATTCCCTCTACATAGGAACCTTCCGTGTGTCGCAGATTCTGGCAGTGGCTACGGTGCTGGTTGGAGTGGCTATTATAATTTATGGAAGAAAGTGCGGCAACAAGAATGGAATTTCCATGACGGAAGAGACCGTAACAACAGAAGATCTTCCCGAATCCGAAGAACAACCGGAATCGGAAGAATAAGAATCATCGTTTATCTTGTAATATATCGCAACAAATTTGGTGCGAAGAGAAGAAATTATCTTCTCTTCGCACTTTTTTTCTTTTACTGAGAAAAAGAGTGGATTGTTGGAAGAAAAGAACAAGGAGAAAAGAAACCTGCTGTGGTTTTTCATTGGAATCTGTAAAATGCGGTAGTTCTGTCTCTAAAAACCGAAAAAATGTGGAAAAGCGCAAATAAAAGGGGTCAAAAAGAGGGGTTTTGGTCAGCATTTGTCTGATGAATTAAAAATTTGTAAAAAAAACTTAAAAAAATTTTAAAAAAACTATTGCATTATTTGAAAAAATGGATTAGAATAGAGAGGAAGTGGAGCGAAGTGGATGAAAGTGTATCAAAGTGGATGAAAAACAGATGGCATTTTCACCGATTTCCCTAAATGAAAGTTCAGTGTAAAGGAGGCGACAAAGGTGCTGGTAGGCGAGTATTTTCAGAACATTGATGAAAAAGGAAGAATCAACATTCCGTCTAAATTCCGTCATGATTTAGGCGAGTCCTTTGTCGTTGCCAAAGGTCTGGACAATTGTGTGAGTATTTATCCCAAAGAAGAGTGGGAGCGCTTTTTGGAATTATTGAAAAGCATTCCTCCCAGCCAGCGTCGTCCTTTGCAGAGATTCTTTGGTAGCGGTTCGGAAGAATGTGCTATTGATAGTCAGGGGCGTGTGGTAATCCCTCCGAAGATTCGTGCCCATGCAGGTCTTTCCAAAGAGATTGTGGTTGTGGGTGACACCGAAAAGGTGGAAGTTTGGAATCGTCAGGATTGGGAGGAATATATCAGCGGTTCTGAATTTGAAACTGAGAATGTTGCAAAGATTATGGAAGAGTTAGGTATGTAGGAAAAACGGAGGCAGAAGATGGAGTTTCATCATATTTCCGTATTGCTTCAGGAAAGCATTGAACAATTAGGAGTCAAGCCTGACGGTATCTACGCCGACGGAACATTGGGCGGTGGCGGACATTCTTCCATGATATGTGAAAAATTGTCATCGTCAGGATGTCTGATCGGTATTGATCGAGATACCATGGCACATGAGGCTGCAGGAAAACGGCTGGAGCCTTATTCTTGCCGAAAGATGTTTTTCCACAGAAACTTTTTTGAGATTAAAGAAATCCTTCGTGAAGCAGGAATTGCTCAGTTGGACGGAGCGATTCTGGATTTGGGAGTTTCCTCTCCCCAACTGGATATTCCGGAACGGGGATTTAGTTATAATATGGAAGCGCGTCTGGACATGCGGATGAATCGGGATGCAGAATTGGACGCCTATCAAGTGGTCAATACCTATTCGGAAGAAAGACTTTCCGAGATTATATTTCAATATGGTGAGGAACGGTTTGCACGAAAGGTTGCATCTGCCATTGTGAAACGACGGCAGGAAAAACCCATCGAAACTACCACGGAACTGTCTGAGATTATTAAGCAGGCGTTTCCGGCGGCGGCAAGGTATGGAGATAAGCATCCGGCAAAGCGAACGTTTCAAGCCATTCGAATTGAGGACAACGGAGAACTGGACGGATTGGAGCAGGCGGTTCGGGATTTTGTGGATGTGTTGAAGCCGGGCGGCAGACTGGCGGTGATTACCTTCCATTCCTTAGTAGACCGCATTGTGAA
>JAZRCD010000365.1:0-14951 GCA_045635425.1 Ructibacterium sp.
CATGCTCTTCCAACCCCCATACGGATTCACGGTGCAGTAGAGGAAGAAACAACCTCGCCTCTGACGGTTGGAGAGGGGCGGATATGGCTTGAAGAATTTGCCAAAAACCATTCCCTCCATCTAGAACCCATACCATTGGAAGAACCTCCTGAGGGAGAGATTATATTGGAGGCAAAGGACCTTTGGTTCCGATATGGGCGGGAGGAGAAGGATATTCTTCGCGGATTTTCCCTCCGCCTCAGAGCAGGAGAAATCTATGCTCTGCTCGGGGGAAACGGGGTAGGAAAGACCACCGCTCTTTGGGTACTGGCAGGAGTCGAGAAAGCCTATCGAGGCAAAGTGACAATGCACGGAAGCGATGATCAGGTGGCGGTTCTGCCGCAGGATCCTCAAACCTTGTTTGTCAGCAAATCCGTTCAGGGCGAACTGGCAGAAATGGTGCCAAAGACGGAAGATAGCACAGAGCAGATACAGATGGTGGCAGACCTGTGTCATATTACGCACCTGATGGAACGACACCCCTATGATTTATCAGGCGGAGAGCAACAGAGGGTGGCTCTTGCCAAGGTTCTTTTGACCCGTCCCTCCATCCTTTTGCTGGACGAGCCTACCAAAGGGATGGATATGGCATTTAAGGAGGAATTTGCAGGGATTTTAAAGGAGTTATCCCAAGGAGGGACAACCATCCTGATGGTCTCTCATGATGTGGAATTTGGGGCAAAATACGCCCACAGATGTGGCATGTTGTTCGACGGAAGTATTACATATGAAGATCTTCCGCACAAGTTCTTTGGTGGCAAAACCTTCTATACCACCGCCGCAGGCAGAATGGCAAGAGAGGTAATTCCCCATGTCATTCTTGCCCAAGAAATCATCGAGGCGTGTGGTGGTAAGGTTCCTGAGCCATGTGAGAGGAAGCGCAATCTTCCGCCTCCTGCTTCTAAGGAAGAACCGCCAAAAGAACCTAAAAAGCCAAAGATACGCCGGTTGAGGATCATATTTGGGGTATTGATGGGGATTCTCTTTCTTTTGACCTGCCGATACATCAATACCCGACCCATGGAAGAAAATACGGTGGTTTATCAGATTTTATCCATCCTTCAGGCAGGACTATGTATGCAGCTCCTTTTTGGAGGGAGGAAGAAAGATTCAGGTAAGTATATTTCTTCTCAAACCAAGATATCCCTGCGGACATGGGTGGGAATCATCTGTGTTTGTGTGGCGGTTCCCCTTACGGTTTATGGGGGGATGGTGGTCTTTCAGGACAGAAAATACTACCTGACCAGCCTACTTGTGTTGTTAGAGACGTTGTTACCCTTCCTTCTCCTTTGGGGAAGAAGGAAGAATTCCGCGCGGGAATTGGTGATGATTGCCGTGTTATGTGCTATTTCGGTGGCAGGACGGATGGCTTTTTCCATGGTTCCGCAATTTAAGCCGGTTCTGGCAATGACAATCATTGCGGGAATCTGTCTTGGAGCAGAAACGGGCTTTCTGGTGGGAGCGGTTACGGCTTTTGTGTCCAATTTCTTCTTAGGTCAAGGCCCATGGACACCCTGGCAGATGTTAGCCACCGGTTTGGTGGGTTTTGTGGCAGGAATCATCTTCGCAAGAGATTTTCTCTCGCAAAAGAGAGGATGGGTTTGTATTTACGGTCTTTTGGCAACGCTAATTCTCTATGGAGGAATTTTGAACCCGATTTCTGTTATTCTTTATCAGGAGTCAGTTAATTGGGAAATGATTCTCTCATCCTACCTGATGGGATTCCCCTTCGATTTGATTCACGGAACGTCAACAGCATTTTTCTTATGGGTGCTTCAAAAACCCATGGAAGAGAAACTTTCCCGAATTAAAATCAAATACGGAATCATGAAAGAGAACAAGTTTTAAGATAAAGTGATTTAGTCAAGTACGATTTTGTAAATTGTGCTTGACTATTTTATTTTCTTATGCTACCATGAAGATGATAAGGTGGTGTAAGGTATGTTTATTGGCAGAGAAAAAGAGTTGAATAACCTTGACAAAATCTACAATCAAGAGGGATTTTCCTTTGTGGTGCTCTCCGGTAGAAGAAGGGTGGGAAAGACCGCTCTTTTAAACCGTTTCTTAAATGGAAAACGGGGGATTTATTTCACCGGTGTGGAGAGTAATTTCAAACAAAACCTGGAGAACTTCAGTAAGAGTATTATGGAGTATGCCAGCGGTATCGATGCGGTGACTTCGTTCCCGTCTTTTCAAGCGGCGCTGGAGTATGTGTTCCGTCTTGGAGAAAAGGAACGGTTGGTACTGGTGCTGGACGAATACCCCTATCTTGCCAAGGGAATGAAAAGTTTTGTTTCCACCTTGCAACTCTTGATTGATAAATACGGGGAAACCGCCAATCTGATGTTGGTGTGCGCAGGTGATACGCCTGCCATGGAGGATCTGTTGCTTCATTATCAATCCCCCCTATATGGACGGGCGGCTGCGCAAATTAAGTTAGAACCCTTTGATTTTGATGAAGCAAGCCAATGCATGCCTCGATTCTCTGAAGAAGAGAAGGCTATGATCTATGGTGCGCTGGGGGGAATGCCTCAGTATCTTTTGGGAGTTAATGACCGCCTTAGTGTAGAAGAGAATATTAAAAACACCTTTTTAAATCCCACATCCTTCTTTTATGAAGAACCATGGAATCTATTGAAGAAAGAGGTGCGGGAACCGGGGGTTTATACTGCTATACTCTCGGCAATCTCAGGGGGAGCCAATAAGATGTCTGAAATCTCCGAACAGGTAGGAGAGGACACCAACGTCTGTGCCACCTATTTAAAAACTCTGATTGATATGGGGATTGTTCGAAAAGATGCACCCTATGGCGAGAACTCCGTGCGGAAGTTTGTTTATTCGGTTTCTGATTTCTTCTTTCGGTTCTGGCATCGGTTTATTCCGGAAAATGTTTCTCTGATTGCCCGGGGAGCATCGGATTTGGTTTATCAACGGATTGAGCCGGAATGGGACGACTATATGCAGGAAGTATTTCGGGAAATCTGCAATCAGTATCTGTGGCAGAAACGGTTGTCCGATACTTGTCCTATCCCCTTTGATTCCTTGGGGAGATGGTGGAGTCCTAAAGGAGAAATTCCCATTGTAGGTTTCCACGGAAAGAAAGAAGCGCTCTTTGCAGAATGTATCTGGAATGATGAGCCGGTGGATGAAGACGTGTTGATTGAGTTGGAACGGCAGAGCAAATACTTCGGACACAAGACAAGATACTATTATCTCTTTTCTAAGTCGGATTTCACCGACGCTTGTATGGAATTGGCGGAGGTAATGGGGAATGTTACCCTGATTTCCTTGTAGAAAACAGGGTGAGAGGAAATTTTGGAGAAGAATTATGGGACAAAATGACAGAAAATGCCCTAAAACACACCATTAGTCAAAGTTGATTTAGTAAATCGTAATTGACTAAACAGAGAAAACAACCAAAACCCTTTAAATACAAGGGGTTCAATGGTTCTTGAATGAATTGAAAATCAGACAAAATTAGAAAAAATAGTGACAAAAAGAGGGGTAAAATCATGAAAATAGCAGTAACATATGAGTCAGGCCTTGTTTTTCAACACTTCGGTCATACCGAAATGTTTAAGGTGTATGAAACGGAAAATGGAACCATCACGAACACCCAAGTGGTAGACACCCGGGGAAGCGGGCATGGTGCTCTAGCGGGTATGCTTAAGGAGTTGGGTGTGGAGGTTTTGATTTGCGGTGGAATCGGCGGTGGTGCTCGAATAGCACTTTTGCAGGCCGGCATTGAAATCTTCGGTGGCGTTTCGGGAAGTGCAGACGAGGCGGTAAACGCATACCTTGCCGGAAACCTTGCCTTTGATCCCCTTGCAAAATGTAATCATCACGGGGAAGGACACGGGGAGGGTCACAGCTGCGGAAGTCACGGATGCGGATCTCATTGTCATCATTAATATAAAAACAGACTAAATCTGCTAAAATTTATGTTGTTTTTATATTGTTTTTTTCAAGGTTCTGTGATACAATGAATCCAATTCTTTGGAAGAAGTTCTTCCTTTAATAATAGGTGAGGTTGTTATGAGCAGTATTGATGTGGTACAAAAGAAATACAAAACGACGAAATTTGCCTGTTACATATCCAGTATGTCCATGGCGGTGGTCAGCATTCTGTCCCCTTTGTTGTTTGTGACATTCCGTGAGCTTTATGGCGTTTCGTACACCAAGCTGGGACTTTTGGTTGTGGTGAACTTCTTTACACAGATGTTGATAGATCTGGTGTTCACCTTTTTTACCAAGCATTTCAATATCCACAAATCGGTGCGGATGACGCCTTTGTTTACCTTGATTGGATTGATTATTTACGGAGTTCTCCCGCCCTTGTTTCCGCAGAACACCTATCTGTTCCTTGCTCTTGGGACAACCCTGTTTTCGGTTGCGGCAGGACTCAACGAGGTTTTGCTCAGCCCCGTGATTGCGGAAATTCCAAGTGATAATCCGGAGCGAGAAATGAGTGTGCTCCACTCTATGTATGCGTGGGGATTGGTTATTGTAGTGCTGATCAGCACCGTCTTTCTGAACATAATCGGCAGAGAACGGTGGTATTATCTGGCGCTGTTCTGGGCTATCATCCCTCTCGTGGCGTTTATTCTGTTCCACATATCGCCCCTGCCTGAAATGAAGATTGCAGGCGACGAGAAGCAGAGCACCTCCAAACTGGACAAGGGTATTATCCTCTGTGCAATCTGCATTTTCTTTGGCGGTGCGACGGAATGTACTATGAATCAGTGGGTTTCTGATTTCATGGAGAGTTCTCTGGAAATCCCCAAAATGTGGGGGGATATTCTTGGGGTTGCTGTCTTTGCGGGACTCCTTGGTATGGGGCGGAGTCTTTATGCCAAGTACGGAAAAAACATCCTTCGTGTGATGCTTTGGGGGATGGTCGGTTCTTTGGTTTGCTATCTGGGTGCAGGACTTTCTATGAATCCTGTTCTTGGTTTGGTTTTCTGTGTAGCAACCGGCGTTTGTGTGGCAATGCTCTGGCCGGGAACTCTGATTTGTATTGGTGAAAACTTTGCAGGCGCCGGTGTGGCGGTCTATGCACTAATGGCTGCCGGCGGAGATATGGGCGCGTCTGTTGGTTCTCAAATGGTGGGCGTTCTGTCCGATACCATTGGTGCTACAGCCTTTGCAAGTGACCTTGCTCAAAAGCTCTCGATGACGGCGGAGCAGGTTGGAATGCGTGGAGCAGTTATGATTGCGGGAATTTTCCCCTTGCTGGGATTGATTACCGTGCTTGCCCTGATGGGGTATCTGAAAAAGAAGGAGAGTTTGTAATGGATATTTATGGTGCAATGAATTTGCTGGAGGCAATGACCATTTTTTGCTTTGGTCTTTCCTGGCCTCTTTCGATCCGGAAGTCTTGGATTTCTCGGACATCCAAAGGAAAAAGCTTAATGTTCCAGATATTTATTCTGGTGGGATATTTAGTAGGAATTATTCGGAAGATTATTCAATCTGCCGTTCTTCACGAGGGTGGATTCATCTTCTTTTTGAGTTATATTTTCTATATCCTGAACTTCATTATGATTTTTATTGACGTGTTACTCTATTTCCGCAATACCAAGCTGGACAAGGAGCGGGACGAAGCTTCGGAAAAGTAAAGCAGAAAGGATGAAAACCTTGTTTGACGGAAAGTGTAAAGCGGTTACCTTTAGTTTTGATGACGGTGTCCTGCAGGATGCCCGATTGATAAAACTGTTTGAAAAATATAACCTGAAAGGCACCTTTAACATCAACTCTGCCCGATTGGGAGAGAAGGGAGAACTGCCCTGCCGTGGTATCACGGTGGATCATTCCCGCTTTGGTGCCGAGGAGTTAAGAGGGGTGTACGACGGACACGAAGTGGCGGCACATACCCTGACCCATCCCTACCTGATTAAAATCGAGGACGACGAAGAGGTGGTTCGTCAGGTGGAGGAGGACAGACTTCGTCTTTCTGAACTGATGGGCTACGAAGTGGTGGGTTTTGCTTATCCCGGTGGCGGTCCGAACTGTGACGATCGGCTTGTCAACTTGGTGAAGGGTCGTACCGGTGCCAAGTATGCCAGAACAGTGGGGGTAACCAATGGCTTTGCATTCCCTGCCGATCTGTTTGCTTTTCAGGCAACCACATCTGATGGACAGGAAAATAATCTGGAATTGGCAGAGGCCTTCTTAAAGGAACCTGCAGATGCAGAACATGTGAAAGTATTTTATCTGTACGGGCATTCCTATTCCTTCGATGCGGACCCCGACAGTTGGAAGCGGATGGAAGCCATCTGTGAAATGATCAGTAACCGAGCCGATATTTTTTACGGCACCAACAAAGAGATTTTATTACCTTAAGGATATCAAGGAGGACATGATGATGAACGAATTTAACAATCCTATTATGGTCGGCCCTGACCCCTTTATTTTACTTCATGAGGGAGTGTACTATCTGTACCTTACCAGAGACGAGAATGTGGGGTATAAAGTATATACTTCGGAAGATTTACAAAACTGGGAGGATCGAGGCTACTGTCTGAAAAAGGACGATGTGGCAGGCGAGGATAGATTTTGGGCGCCGGAGGTTATGTACCATAACGGGAAATTCTATATGGCGTATACATCCACCATGCACGTGGGTATTGCAGTCAGCGATTCCCCCCTTGGCCCCTTCCGTCAGGAAGTAAAGCAGTTCTGTAATGAGAACGATAAGGAAATCGACGGAGACTTTTTGGTGGACGACGATGGTCAGGTGTACCTCTACTTTGTTCGTCAGGAAGAGAAGTATGGCAACAGCCTTTGGGGTGCTAAAATGAAGGATGATATGACCGGCTACATCCCCGAGACTGCGAAAATGCTTATGTATGCAATGGATGGAACTTGGGAGAAGAGAGAGGTTTCCACCTTGGAAGGTTCCTTTGTGATGAAGCATAACGGCAAGTATTATATGTCCTATTCCGCAAACCACACTTGGGGTAAGCATTACGCCATCGGTTATGCGGTGGCAGAATCTCCCTTGGGCGAGTACAAGCGGTACGAAGGCAATCCCATTCTGGCAAGCAACGAAAACGCCAACTGTCCGGGACACCATTGCTTTACCACTACCAAGGACGGCAAGGACCTCCTTTGTGTGTACCACACCCACTATAGCAAGGAACAGGTTAATCCCCGTGTGACCTGTATCGATCGGGCTTGGTACGAGAAAGACCCCGACGGCGGGGACGACATTCTGGTGGTGGATGGCCCCAACCGCAGACTCGAGGGTCCGGAACTGTAAGAAAGAAGAAAAGACTCCCCTTACATAAGGGAGTCTTTTTTATTGTTCAAAACCTTGACAAGGGAATGCCACCGAACTATAATCAAAGAAACAGAGGAAAATGAGGCGAAACAATGACGAAGATTTTGTTTGTCTGCCACGGGAACATCTGTCGAAGTCCCATGGCGGAATTTGTGATGAAGAATATGGTGAAGGAGCAGGGCATGGAAGGGGATCTCCATATTGAATCCTGTGCCACCAGCACCGAAGAAATCGGGAACCCGGTCTATCCGCCTGCGCGAAAGAAACTGGCGGAGGAGGGGATCTCCTGTGCCGGGAAAACCGCGCGACAGATGACCAAGGAGGACTACGATAAATTCGATTATATTGTGGCCATGGATCACTTCAATCTGCGGAATATGAAACGGTTTGTGGGTGATGACCCCAAGGGAAAAGTGTCCTTGCTTTTGGACTTTACCGACCGCCCCGGAGATGTTGCCGATCCTTGGTATACGGGAGATTTTGACGCGACTTATCGGGATGTTACCGAGGGATGCCGTGGGCTTCTGGAACGGATATAAGACGGAAAGCTATCTCAAGAGCCATAGCAAAAAACATAGGAGGAAACGAAAATGCCACTACAACTGATCAGGCAGGATATTACCCAAATGCATGTGGATGCCATTGTAAATCCCAGCAATGAGGACTTGTGGCCGGGCGGTAGCACCGACCTTGCCATTCATCAGGCTGCAGGAAGGGAGTTGTTGATTGCCTGTCAGACCTTAGGCGGATGTCGAGTGGGTCAGGCTAAGATAACAGACGGGTATGACTTGCCGTGTCGGTATGTGATTCACACGGTGGGTCCTGTATGGGAGAATGGAGAATCAGGGGAAGAAGAAAACCTGATTTCCTGTTACCGAAATGCATTGGAACTTGCAAAGGAGTACCAATGCGAAAGTATTGCGTTTCCTTTGATTTCTTCGGGAACCTATGGATATCCGAAGGATCAGGTTCTTGCGATTGCGACCCGTACCATCAGTGAATTCTTGTTTGAGCATGAGATGATGGTTTATCTGCTGGTCTATGATAAGGAATCCTATGAACTGAGTAAAAAGGTGTTTTCAGAAATAGACTCTTATCTGGAGCAGGCAGAAGTAAAAGTGACACCTGAATTGTGCGCATCTATGCCGAGCGTAAGGATGGCATATGACGAGGTTCCCGTTGAAGTCGATGATGGTGTGTGCTACTCTTTAGAGGATTCGGTCAGTCTGGAGGAGGCGCTGCGACTGGATGAAACCTTTTCGGTAAGGCTTTTGAAATTGATTGATGCTAAGGGTATGACCGAGGTGGAGTGTTATAAAAAAGCCAACGTAAGTAAGCAGACGTGGTATAAAATTATGAACGAGAAGGACTATCGCCCCAATCGAAAGACGGTGATTTCCTTTGCAGTAGCGTTGGAATTGACCTTGTCTGAAACGCAGGATTTGATGGAAACAGTAGGGTTTGTGTTGTCAAACAGCAGTAAGTTTGACTTAATTATACGTTATTGCATCGAACGTGGAATCTATGATGTTTTGGAGATTGATGCCATTTTGTTTCAGTACGATCAGGAACTTTTATATGCTAAGGCGTAAAGTCAATTGCCAATTGACCCCAAAGATAACAAAACTTGTTAAAATGTGATTGTCAGGTTGAGAAACCGACAATCACTTTTTTATTTGGAGGGGTTTTTATGATAGGTGCTATTATTGGTGATGTGGTGGGCTCCAGATTTGAGTTTGCCAACCATAAGAGTAAAGAGTTTTTGTTATTTCATGACCGTTGTGAATTTACCGATGACACGGTGCTGACTTTGGCGGTTGCCAAGATAATGGCAAAGCAGAAGAACGAGGATGCGAATCTGATTCGGAAGGCGCTGATGGAGGAGTTTCACAGACTGGGCAGAAAATATCCCCATTGTGGCTTTGGCGGAAAGTTCCATTGGTGGTTGATTACCAAGAACAAAAAACCTTACAACAGTTTTGGAAATGGTTCTGCCATGCGTGTTTCTCCTGTTGCATGGGTGGCAGAATCCATGGAGGAGTGTGAAAGGTTGGCAACCATTTCGGCAGAAGTTACCCATAACCATCCGGAGGGCATCAAGGGTGCTGTCGCAACAGCGGGATGTATTTATTTGGCTCGAACCGGTCATTCCATGGAAGAAATCCGTGCTTATGCCGAGCAGTTTTATATCCTGGACTTTACCTTGGATGAGATTCGGGATGCATATGAGTTTGACGAAACCTGTCAGGGTTCGGTGCCCCAAGCACTGGAAGCATTCTTTGAGGCAAAGGGGTTTGAGGATGCCATCCGAAATGCCGTTTCGGTTGGTGGCGATAGCGATACCATTGCCGCAATTACCGGCTCGGTGGCAGAGGGATTCTTTGGGATTCCCGATGGAATGCAGTCAGTGGCACTATCCTATCTGGATGAGGAATTGCGGGATATTGCGGAGAGGTTTTTGAAACAGAAAAAGGAGGGGTAGTATGGCAAAGAAGTTAGTCGGATATTTTGGAGCCGACAGGAATTTGCCCCCAAAGGGGCAAAAAAGAGCCATGGTAGAAACTATTATGGCAAGGTTAGATGAAATGGGAATATTGGCGGCGGATGAAGAAAATGAAGAAACAAAACAAAGGAGAAATGAAGATGAAGAATAACATAACGGAACTGGTATTTATTTTGGATCGGAGCGGATCTATGGCAGGTTTGGAAGATGATACGGTAGGAGGCTTCAATGGGATGCTTCAGAAACAACGGGAGGAAGAGGGGAAATGTTATGTCTCCACCTTCTTGTTTGACAATGTGACAGAGGTTGTTCATGACAGAATGCTGTTGGGGGATGTAAAAAACATGACCAAGCGAGATTATGTGGTGCGAGGATGTACTGCTTTGATGGATGCTTTAGGTGACAGTATCCGACATATTGAGAACATTCACAAGTATGCAAGAAAAGAGGATGTGCCCGCTAATACTGTCTTTGTAATTACCACCGATGGTATGGAGAATGCCAGTCATAAGTACACGGCAGAAAAGGTCAGAAGTATGATTGAGGAAAAGAAGAAGTGCGGATGGGAGTTTCTCTTTTTAGCGGCCAACATTGATGCGGTAGAAACGGCAAGAAGTTTTGGAATCGAAAAGGATCGGGCAGTAAACTATCATGCAGATAGTCAAGGAACCCACTGCCTTTATCAGAATGTTTCCGAGGCGGTGACGCAGATTCGGCGGAGTTATTCTCTGGCGCCTGATTGGGCAGAACCGCTGAAGGAAGACTACGAGAACAGAAAGAAATAGGGAAACAACGCTCCACCGACCGCTTGCTTTTTTTTGGTTACTGTGATATAGTGAGGTTACTGTCCGTTTTAATGCCCTTTAAAAAGGAGGATTCCTATGAAATCACCTAATCAGAAACTAAAACTCATGTATTTGGCGCAGATTTTGATGGAGAAAACCGACGAGGAGCATTCCTTAACGGTGCCCCAAATGATCGAGGAGCTTGCCCGATACGATATTTCTGCAGAGCGGAAAAGTATCTATGATGACTTGGAGTGTCTGCGTCTTTTTGGGCTGGATATCTGCACCAGTAAGACCAAAACAACCAATTATTATATCGGCAGTCGGGACTTTGAACTGCCGGAACTGAAACTGTTGGTGGACTCGGTGCAGGCGTCAAAATTCCTGACCTCCAAAAAGAGTATGGAACTGATTTCCAAAATCGAGAAACTGGCAAGTCACGAGGAAGCAAAAAAACTTCACCGTCAGGTCTTTGTTACCAATCGGGTTAAGACGCTAAACGAACAGATTTATTATAACGTGGATAAAATTCATGATGCCATTGCCCAGAATCGACAGATTACATTTCGGTACTTCAATCTGGACGTGGACAAAAAGAAGGTCTATCGTAAAGAGGGTGCCCTCTATACCGAATCTCCCGTGGCGCTTACTTGGGATGACGAGAACTATTATATGATTACCTATAAGGAAAAGTATGGACACTTTGTTCACTATCGGGTGGACAAAATGGAGGGCATTACCATTTTGGAAGAACCAAGAATTCTCCCCGAGGAGGATTTTGACTTGTCCGGATATTCCAAAACCATCTTCCAGATGTTCGGTGGCGAGGAAACCGAGGTTTCCATTCGGTTTGATAACGCCTTGGTGGGTGTGGTCTTTGATCGGTTCGGCACCGATATCCCCGTGATGAAGGAGGACGAGAACCATTTTGTCTGTCGGGTAAAGGTGGCGGTCAGTCCCCACTTTTTGGCGTGGCTGGTGGCATTCGGCAACCAAGCAAAAATCCTCTCCCCTCAAAATGTGGTGGAGGAATTTAAGGCTCTGGTAGAGAGCGTAAAGAAGAATTATGAGTAAAGAAGGACCTACCGGTCCTTCTTTTTTTACCCAAAACAACTGTCCGTTTTATAGGACACGCCTCCTGCTATACTAAAGTCATAAGATAACAAACCAAGGAGGTAAATTAAATGAAAAAGAGGTATCGGGAATGTTATATGTATTTTCGGGAGCATTTGTTTCGTAAGAGTTTACAGATGTTGGGGACATTCCTTTTTTCGATTGTGTTTGCTTATATCGTGGTAAGTCGCACTTGTGATCAGGAAAAAGCGGCAAACATGATTCGAGTCTTACGTCAAGGGACATCTTCCTATGATGGTGGCGTGTGGCACAATACACTTTTATTGTTTGTCAATAACATTCGGGCATCCATCTTTTCTGTTGCTATGGGTATGATTCCTATTTTGTTTTTTCCATTATTAAATTTGGTTTTTAACGGATCGTTGGCTGGGATGGTCGTAGGTATTGCTTCGGTGCTTTCTCCTAACGAGGTATGGAGAGCGGTTTTGATGTATCTGTTGCCTCATGGCGTGCCGGAAATGATCGGGATTGTCCTATCCTGCGCAATGGGATATCATTTGTGTCGATTGATTACCGGAAAAATATTTGGTAAGTACAAAGATCAATCTGTTTGGTATCATTTTCGTCGTTGCGGAGAAGTTCTTGTGCTCTATGTGGCGCCGATTATTTTGGTAGCGGCCTTGATAGAAGGGGCGGGGTTAGCGAGTGTGGCTTTATAACAGAGAAGATTAGGTGTCCGTTTTATGGGACACATCACTTGCTATACTAAAGCCATAAGATAACAAACCAAGGAGGTAACAGAGATGTTGTTGATGATTTTATTGATGGCGGTAGCCGTATGTATTTATTGGGATTGGCAGGAGCACGCTCCCGAAAAGGTATGTGCCCAGCTGTGGGAGGAAGCGGCAGTTCCTCTGTCTGCCTCCATTCGGAAGTATGAGATTCAGGAAGAGAGAATCGCATCGTAAAGGAGAGGTTGAGAATGATGTTTTGGATTGTGTGTGTGCTGATTTTTCCATTTGCAGTTCTTGCGGAATTGATGAAAAACGTCAAATAAAAATTCTCCATTGAAACTTGGGTGAATCTATTGTATAATGATAGAAAAAGGAGAGTGAAGAAAAATGCCCTATATTGCAATTAAGGCGTGGCCTAAGGATGAAGAAATCAAGAAGCAGGTGGTGGAGGAAATCAATCAGGTATTCCTGAAGCATTGGGGATGCCCTCAGGATGCCATCTCCATTTCGGTGGAGGAATTTGCCCCCGAGACCTGGGAGGATGCGGTGGTAAAGCCGGAGATTCTTCCCAAAGCGGACAAGATGATGATTCTGTCCGGTGAGAAAAAGTACTAAATAAAAAGTGTGTTTATGTTTACCCCTTTTTGAGAGTGCCGGTGTCTTTTTCGACATGGGCATTTTCTTTTTTCGTAAAAGAATTGTAAGCATAGGTCCCTTGCTTTCCGAAAAAGAATGTGCTATACTGAAAAAACCTTTGTGGAGGAGGAAAAGACCATGACGGAGCGCAAGAAACGATTGATATTTTGGGTGATGTACCTTGCCTATAGTTCCATCTATGTGGCACGGGTGAACCTTTCTATGGCAGGTCCCGACCTGATTGCAGGAAAGGTGTTGGACACGGTTCAACTGGGTCTTCTGGGCAGTATTTTTTCCACAGTTTATGCCACGGGTCGACTCTTTAACGGAAGCCTTGGGGACAAGACGCCACCTTGGCTGATGATGACCGTCGGTCTCGGCGCGGCAGGTCTTAGCAATATCCTTATCGGTTTTCTTCCGCCCTTTTTGGGAATCTTTCTTTTATGGACATGCAATGCCTATGCCCAGTCCATGATCTGGAGTTCGGTGCTTTGTGTGGTTTCTGCCTTGTATGATGGGGAGATAGCAAAGAAGAAAACCTCCCTGATGGTAACTTCGGTGGCCATGGGTAACATTCTTTCCATCCTTCTTAACACCTTCCTGGTTGTCAAGTTTGGAGCGGAGTTTGCCTTTCTGGTTCCCGGTGGCATTACCGTTTTGCTTGGTGCGGGAGTATTCTTTGCCACCCGCAACATCCATCCCGAAACCAAAACCGAGGAGAAGCATCTTTCTCTTTGGAAACTTCTGGGCTATAAAGAGGTTCTTTCCATGGGTGTTCCTGCCATTATACACGGGGTAATGAAAGAGAACATCAGCCTTTGGATGACGGCCTTTGTGGTAAGTCGGTATATGGTGGATTTGAGCACCTCGTCCTATTATATTCTTTTGATACCCGTGATTGGCTTTGTGGGAAGAATTTTGTATCCCGTGGCGTTTAAGGTTTGTGGATATCGGGAAAACGTGGTTTCCATGATAGGGTTTATGGTTTGTATTGTTGCATCGGCGCTGCTTTGTTTCGGAGGATTGGGGGTTTTGACTGCAGTCATTCTCCTGAGTCTGATTTATACGGCGGTGTCCGTGATTAACACCTCCATTCTTTCCATCTTCCCTCTGCAATACCTGAAAACGGGGAATGTGGCCTCGGTCAGCGGGGTCATGGATTTTGCCACCTACTTAGGAGGCGGTCTCTCAGGCGTGATTTATGGGTTGGTGATTGATCGGTTCGGTTATAATCCCATGTTCATGTCCTGGGTTGTGATTTCAGTAATTTCCTTCCTGATGTTGGGGAGGATGAACCGAAAAGATAACCATGAATTGGCATAAGAAAAAGCCGTGGCGGTTGCCACGGCTTTTTAACACGCTAACAGATTCATCATATCACAAAAAGATGCGGTTTGTAAAGGAAAATCTTTCGGGATGCTGAAAAATCTCTTTTTTATCCAAAGAAAAGCGAAAAGTTTTTGGTGTTTTGTCCATTGAAATGAGGGGGAATATCTGCTACAATAAAAGCAGATAAAAGAAAGGTGGTCGTACCCGATGAGAAAGTAACTGGGACGTTTCCAAAAGGAGAAAGAGCCACAAAAAAGGAAAATAAAGATAGAGAAAAGACCGCGAGTAGGCTCAGACGCGGTGCCTTGAAGGAAAGGTCAGGACCCATCGCCTTTTGCAAATCGGAACATCAAGTGAATCTCGCTTAGAGAAATAATTGGGTAAAAAGTGTTCATGGCAAAGGGTAGACAAAGAAAGAGAGGTTAACCATATGGACGAGATCAAGCAGGAAGAGAGGTAGCTCTCGATTGCGCATGGTGATGCGGAATCGGGAGCTCTTCTTGTTTTACGGTCGTGCTTGAAAAATTGCGACCTTGCTCCGTGACGTCGGCTTGCCAAGACAGTCACAT
>JAZRCD010000366.1:0-1904 GCA_045635425.1 Ructibacterium sp.
AGACCGTCGGGATTTACATTATGCCAATGTTTTGCGGTGGGGTAGTGACCCAGAGCATATTTGTAAGAATGGGTTGCAATTCTGGGATAACCGGTGGTACCGGAAGTAAAGAGCATCAACATGGGATCGTTGCCGCAGGGAGTGTTTTCGGTGCGGTCGTAGTGGGTGCTGAAACGCTCCATCTCTACATCAAAGTTGTTCCAGCCGTCCTTTTCGCCGCCAACTAGAATCTTGGTCATGCCGGGGAATTCAGCTGCCGCCTTTTCTGCCTCCACAGAAACATCTCCGTCTGCAGTACAAACGATTGCCTTGACACCTGCCGCCTTGTAACGATAGGTAAAGTCATGTTCTACCAACTGATTGGTAGCAGGGATTGCGATAGCACCAATCTTATGAAGTGCCAGCATACAGAACCAGAACTGATAATGACGCTTCAAAACCAGCATAACGGTGTCGCCCTTTTTGATACCCAAAGACTCAAGGTAGTTTGCAGTCTTTGCAGAATACTTCTTCATATCGCTGAAGGTAAAGGTTCTGTCCTGACCATCGTTGGAGAGCCAAAGCATCGCCCGCTTGTCGGGGGTCTTCTTTGCGATGGCATCCACACAATCGAATGCAAAGTTGAAACTGTCTTCGTTCTTAAACTTGATGCCGTTGAATACACCGTTCTCGTCGTAGAAAGATTCGATGTAATTATCTGCCACAGTTTTGCTTGTTTCGGTCTTCAAGGCGTTGGTCTTTGCGGCAATGAAAGGAGCCTCGGGATATTCTTCGCTGAAATGTCCGTCCTGAGGATTCAGTACCACAGCGTGGAACTCACAACCACCCTCGCTGACTGCAATCATACCGTGGGGGATGATGCTGTTATAGAAGATGGAGTCACCCTCGTTCAGAACCTCTATGTGGTCACCTACCTGAACCTTCAAAGATCCCTTTACAATAACGTCAAATTCCTGACCATTGTGGGAGTCCAACTTGATGGGAGCGTTTTGCTCCTCTGCAAGATAAGGGAACTTTACCAAGAAAGGTTCTGCCAACTTGCCACGGAACTTGGGCGCTAAATTGGTATAAACAACACCTTGCTTTTTAATAATTTTAAGACCCTCACCTTTTCTTGCGATGGCAAAGGAGGTAAGAGTAGAACTGGTACCTTCCAGAATGTCAACAACTTCAACATTACATGCTTTTGCGCATTTGTAGATAAAGGTGAAACTGAAGTCAGTTTCGCCCTCTTCCAAAAGCTTGTAATCCTCCACCGATACACCGGTCAGTTTTGCAAGTTCCTCGGGGGTGTAGCCTTTTGCTTCCCGAAGATCTTTGATTCTTCCGGCAACATCTTTCAGATTGTAATCCATTTTTATTTCTCCTTCCTGATAATAAAGATAAGAATGAAAAGGATTTGAATAAAACAAAAAACCCGTTCCAAAGAAAGCCTTTGAGACGGGTTATACAACTCGCGGTACCACTCAAATTGCGGAACAAGTTCCGCCACTTACCGGACTCTAACAAGTCCTTTGCTTTCACGCAGCATTACGGAAGAAGTCTACTTGGCATTGCCTTTCGGTTCTCCAACTCGGAAGTGATGGGTCATTGGAAAACATCGTCATTGGCTCGCACCATCCGCCAACTCTCTCCAGACTCCGTAGTCCGACCGTCTTCGTCATAGTCGTTTGTGATATTCAAATTTCGAAATAATTATACTCGCATTGACTCAGTTTGTCAATAGTTTTTTGAAAATTTTATAGATTCAACAGAATAACCGAGCAAACACCCAAGAAGAATCCTGTCAGCTGGCGTTTTGAAAGATTTTCCTTGTAAAGGTATTTGGAAAGGAAGAAGGTTAATACAAGGCCTCCTGCCGAAACCAGAGGGAAGAGAACGGCAACCGGCATTCTTCCTTGCAG
>JAZRCD010000367.1:0-3501 GCA_045635425.1 Ructibacterium sp.
CCGACTTAGGAAATGTGGGTGTAACCAACGTAGGTTGGGGTCCCCTTTCTTGTAGTGATTATCTGCATATCAGATTTAAGTTGGAAGAGGAAGGTTCTCTGACCTTCCGTGGTGAGAACACTTATCGTGGTAATGAGTTCTTTGTTCGTGTTATTCCTGCTCTCTATGTTGAGGAGGGAGAAGAGGGAACAGAGCCTACTGAGATTCCTGCAGTCAATGTATATTCTGCAACCGAAGAGCAGGTGAAGCCGAATTATCGTGTAGAAACTTCCGGCTATGAACCCGGAACAGAATGGAACGACATTCTGATTAAAAAGGACAATCCCGGTGCAACCAGCGGCGGTTATAGTGTTTACATGAAGAAAGCGACAGATGCGAAATTTACCCTTGTGGCAACTGCGCCCTTCTTCCAGACAGGTACCGGTTCTTGGGCGGCAGGTGCATTGACCATTTCCGGTCGCAACGCTTCTGTTCTTGAAGCCAATAACTATATCGGTTCCAATACCAAGTATTTTGATTCCATTGAAGAAATCATGGGTATTACCTCAGGTAGTGCAATACCTCAGCTGAGCCCGAATTATGATTTTACTGCAAGCGATTTTGTTCCCGGAAGTGAAATTAAATATCTCAGCACCTCGAGTTATGACGGTGTTCCGGTTTATACTCCCGGTGTTGGTGCTACCATCGACGGCGATGTAAATTCCTATATGTACTTTGAGTATGCGACTAATCCTTGTGTTGCCGGTACTGCAACCGTTTTTGCTATGAAGCACACGAATGAAACGGATAAAACTATGATAAACATTAATACACCGGATGGTGGTTGTACCTATGCAACCATTTCGAAGGATAGACTTACCTCCAATACATCTTCGGGTAATCCTGCATCCTTTGCTTTTGGTACCGATCCCTTTGAAATCCTTTATTTGGCTAAAGAAGAAGGTTATGCTTTTTATGCCAGAAATGCAGGAACCAACAACAGATGGGCTGAGTTAACCAATGTCAGCGAATCCAGACACAGCAGTTTGAGCCGTGGTGCTTTTAGTATTGCTGTTAGCGGAGAAACCGATGGTGTTGTAGTTTCCTCTATTAAGATGTATGGTACCAGTAAATATTTCTATGAATCCATTGAAGAAATTATGGGTGGAGAACTGACCACAACCTACTCCTTTGATTTTGATGCTGACTTTGATGATAAGATTATGGAAAATTCCGGTGCAACAATGACAACCGGTTCGGATTATTCCGATGAATATGGTCTTGATTTAAACGATGGTGCATGGTCGTTCAGTGCATACAAATCCAAGAACTGGTCTCCTTTGAATGGCAATTTGCCCGGAGAAACTTATGTTCCCCAAGCGCTGTATTTCAAGATGAAGTTTAATTCAAGCAGCGGAGAGACAACCTTGACCGCAGGAACTCCCAATGGGTATGGCAGATTGTATCGTGGTATGAAGGTTGGTTCTGCACTTAACGTGAATGGTGCTACCGGTACGGTTGCAAACAATATTGCACCGGATACCAACTGGGCAGAGCATCTGATTGTTCCGTCTCAAAGCGTGGATGGCGGTTACACTCATTACGTGAAGAGTGATACCGTAACAAATGGCAAATGGGTAAAGGCGGTAGAGACCACTAACTATCGTGATGCCGGAACCGAAAAACCGGGTACAACCCTTACCTTTAGCCAGACAGATGCTTCTATTAAATCAATCAAAACTTATCAGGTAGCGCTCGCTGAAGACGAATGCAAACCTCAGAATGCTACACTCCTTTACTATGATGAAGAATTTGATGATGCTCCCGATTATGGAAATCTGACAGTTTCAAATGGAAATTATGATACAGCAGGTGTGGTTTCCTTCCCTGCAGTTGACAATGCAAGTTATGGTAAGTATGTCTTGAACTATGCAGGTATTCCTGTTGGCGGATATGCAGAGTTTAAGACAAGCAGTAACGGAACCATTATTTTACAGCTTAACGATGGCGTTAAGAGAGTTGGTATGAATATCTTTAAGCCTTATGTTGGGTTGGAGGGTACCGAGACAAATTACTTCTTTGGAGACGGCATTAATGTTTCTCGTATCTGGAGAGTAGAGAGAACGGAATCCGGCTATACCTTCTATGCTAAAGCAGAGGGTGATACAGGTTGGAAGAAATTCGCTCAAGATGTTGGTAGCGATGTAACAGGAAAAGCTGATCCTCAAATTACACTCACTTTCCGCAACCATTCGGATGGAACATCTGTTGGTACAGGTGCTTTGGATTACCTGAAGATTTATGGCCCTGCAAGAGAGGAAAAACTGATTGTAACCGATGGTTATGGTACAAAGGAACTGAAGGAAGGCGATAGTTTCGGCTATGGTTCCACAATCCGTCCTATGGTTAACAACGTAACATCCGGTAAGGTAATCATTGCCAACTACCAGAAGAAGAAGTTGGTTAGACTGACTGTACTGGATGTTAGCGAAATGACAGTTGATAAGTATGTCAGTGTTGCTAAGGCAGGAACAGATGATGTCAAGATCTTCCTTTGGGAAGGCTTTGACGGAACAATGGCAAATGCAACTGAGGCTCTTACCTTAAAGTTCCCTGCTTCAAACTAAGTAAAAAAAGAATGGCGAAAGCCATTCTTTTTTTGCGGATTTCTTGACAAACAGAGGGAAAATTGGTATACTGTAAATCGAATTTTGTTAGGCAAGAGGCGAGTGTATATGAATCAAACAAAGCGTGTAGTAGTCAAGGTTGGAACCTCCACTTTGACCCACGAGAATGGAAAAGTTGATCTTCGGAAGATGGAACATCTGGTACGGGTTCTTTCCGAGCTGATGAATATGGGTTATGAAGTTGTTCTGGTTTCCAGTGGTGCAATCAGTGTGGGAATGGGAAAACTTAACATGGAAGAAAGACCTTCCGGTATCCGGGAAAAGCAGGCGTTGGCGGCAATCGGTCAGGTGAGCCTGATGGCGCTTTACGAGAAGTTCTTTCTGGAATATGGATATGGAATCGGTCAGGTTCTTTTGACCAAGTTTGTCTTAGAAGATGACGAAAGATACACTAACGCACGGAACGCATTTGAAGCAATGATTGGCTATCGTGTGGTTCCTATCGTTAATGAGAACGACGTGATTTCCACCCATGAGATTGAATTTGGCGATAATGATACCTTGTCCGCTTATGTTGCAAAGGTAGTAGAGGCAGATCTTTTGGTAATCCTATCGGATATTGACGGATTTTATAATGGCGATCCATCCACTCCGGGAACACATCTTATCTCTGTGGTGGAAGAAATCAATGACGAAATCCGTGCCTGTGCCGGCGGTGCCGGAACCCGAAGAGGAACAGGTGGTATGCAAACCAAAATCAATGCGGCAGAAATGGCAAACGATGCGGGTATTGATTTGGTTATCTCCAATGGTAAATATCCCGAAAAACTGTATGATATTGTAACGGGTGAATCCGTTGGAACCTTGTTTAAAGGAAAGAAATAAAAAAAGCACA
>JAZRCD010000368.1:0-1676 GCA_045635425.1 Ructibacterium sp.
ATGGAATCGTACAAACCTCGTAGGGGAGGGGTTCCATCCCCTCCCGCGTTGTTTCCGTATGATTACGGGAGGGCACAGAGACCCTCCCCTACAAACTCAAATGACGGAAATCACATTGCTATCACCAACGAAACCTACTCCGCAAACCCATACGGCTCACCCGTGAAAATCGTCGGCGACAACGTCACGAAAAAGGACTACGACGACTTCTGGAACGCCTTCCACGAGGAAAGCACGGGCGAAAAGCTCAACTGGGCGGCAAACCAAATGCAAGTGAAGCCGAAACAACTAAATATGTTTGTTGAACCATCGACCGAAATACAACAAGGTAAAAACTCGGGTAACGAATTGGAAAATCCATTTGATAATTCGTTTAAATGGCACGGATACATAAAAGATGCACTTGAACCTTTTAAAGATACTCAATTCAAAGTTATAAGTCCCGAAAAGGAATACTCCAATCTCTCTGATGCGGATGTTGCAAAGACCAGAAAGCCTCTTTCTTCTTTTGCAATTATTGATAAAAATGCTCCGGAGCAAATAGAAATCAATGGTCAAAATTCAATTAATTATCTTTTAGGACGTGAGACAAAGTATTATGACCAAGATGGAAAAACTGCACTATCAGATGTTCCTGCATGGGTATTCAATCGAGAGGGATTAAGACAGAAAAATTTTGGAATGATTGACGAATATACCGATTTGATAAAAGGTATTGTAACGGAGAACACAGGAAATAAGGTTGATGATATTGCATCGAAATTGAAAAGACGACAAGCAGATTTGATTGATGAATTTGCGACAAAATACGAGACTAAGTTGAATGTTTCTGATGCAACAATTGGGAATAACACAGGAAGAAAACTTCTGAATGAAGTTTCGGAAACCATCCCCAAAATTCTTGATAGCGATGTGTATAAAATTGGAAATAAGGCAATTGGTATTATCGGGGATACGCTTCAATTGGGATCTGTATTGTATACACTCGACAATGACTATTTCTTAAACAAAGAGATTACAGGAATGTCATACAAGAAAATTGGGGGAGTTCTTGGAGATTATGGTGGCTCTGCCTTGTGTTCATGGGCAGGTGCGGCATTGGGAAGTGCACTAGGTATTGCAGTAAGCGGAGGTGTTTTGTCACCGGTATTTGCTGCTGTTGGCGGATATCTCGGAAATGTTGCAGGTGGTTATCTTGGTGAAAAATTGGGAGAAAGCGCCGGCCAATTGGTTTATGAGTTTATCGATGATTAAAAGAGGAGTGAATTGAGCATGGAAACGATAAAGAATTTAATAATACCGTTGTATAATGAAGATCCGATAAGATTCACTCGTCTTATACTTGCAATTATAGGATGCTCGCTGTTTGTTCTATGGATTTTTGCGGACAGTGTATTGTATGATGTCAAAGAAAAGCGAAAAGAAAAAATGCGGAGAAAGGGGATTTATTTCAGAGAACTGCCGATAAGCGGAATTGAAATAGAATTCGTATCTTCGTATGAAGATATTGGCGTACCGCGGCGGAAGCGAAAACGCGGAAAGAAAAATATAATTTTCTTAAAATACATAATAAAAAAAAAGCGGGAACCTGATGTCAGAAAAATTGTTCCGTCTCAATTGGAAAATAAAAAGCGGATAATTGAAATGACAAAAGATATTCTTTCTTTTATTTCGCA
>JAZRCD010000369.1:0-3723 GCA_045635425.1 Ructibacterium sp.
CCGCAGCCATGATTGTCTTACAACAAATTGACTCGAACTTTATTCAGCCTAGACTGGTAAATAAATCTCTTTTGCAGTTATCTCCCGTTTGGGTTATCCTTGCCGTAGTCTTAGGCGGCGGATTTTTCGGAGCATTGGGTATTTTCCTGACCGTACCTGCCTTTGCTCTCATCCGAACCATCCTTGCAGATACTTTGAATACGACATCCGAACCCGAAACGGTCACCGCTCCTGCTGACACAGATTAATCAAAAGACTCCGAGGTTATTCCCCGGAGTCTTTTTTCTTTTGCAATTGAAGGTGCCGCTCTGCCAAAAGTTCTTTGGCAGTCTTAAGCGCCTGTTTTCCATAGGTCTCCCTCAGCGTGTTCACCACCCGATGCAGGGAGTTTTCTTTTTCACTCTCTTCCGTTAATACATCCGCAAACCCCATCTGCTCATAACCGGAATCAGACAACTTTCCCGTTGCAATTCCAATCAGGCGCACCGACTTTTTCAACTCTATCTTGGAAAAAATCTCCTCCGCCACCTGATAGATGTCCTCTGCATACCGAATCATCTCCCCGCTCTGTGCGCGGGTAATGCTTTGCATGTCCGAAAATTTCAGTTTCACCGTCACGGTGCTACACCACAACTTTTGAGCAAGGAGTCGGTCACTAACCTGACGTGACAACAACAAAAGAGCATCCTTCAAAACATTGGAATCCCCCACATCAACAGGAAAGGTTACCTCCTTCCCGATGGACTTTGCCGGACTGTTCGGGGTTACCTGCCGCAAATCGATTCCTCGGGCATAATCCCGCAATGCAGGTCCCGTTTTTCCCAATACAGAAAGCAGTTGCTCCGGTGCAGATGCCAATTCTCCTACGGTACGAAATCCCATACGAGCCAATCGTTCCGCCGTTTTCTGTCCCACTCCGTAAAGAACCCCGACAGGCCTTTCCTTCATCAACTGAAAAAAAGATTCCTGATCGGGAATCACAAAGAATCCTCTCGGCTTTTTCTCTTCACTGGCAAGTTTGGCAGAAAGCATGTTATACCCCACCCCTACCGAGCAAGTGGTTCTCACCGTCTCAAACACCCTTCTTTGGATGGTTTTGGCAATCTCCTCAGCAGGCCCGAAATGAGTCTCACTTCCGGTTACATCCATATACCCCTCGTCCAGAGAGAGAAATTCAATTTGATCGGTGTACTCCTCCATAATGGCGTGCACCTGATTGGATGCTTCGGTATACTTTTGAAAATGACAGGGAACAAACACCGCATGGGGACAGCGTCGATATGCCTCACTACTGCTCATGGCAGAGTGAATCCCATATTTCCGCGCCTCATAGTTGCAGGTAGAAACCACACCACGTTCTCCCGGCATAGAACCTACCACCACCGGCTTTCCGCGAAGTTCCGGATTATCCCGCTCCTCAATAGAAGCATAAAAGGCGTCCATATCCAGATGAATAATCTTCCGCATATTGTCCGCCTCCCTTTTCTATTTCATCATAATAATTGCCGCCTGCCGTCCGGTTTTCTCCCGATGGGTACGATAGGAATAAAACTCCTCCGCATGACAAACAGTACAAACTTCCGCAATATCAATATTGGATTCAAGAACACCTTGATTCATGAGCAAACGCCTGTTCAACCCCCATAAGTCTACCAGATAGCCATCTCCGTCTCTCTTGCAAAACTCCTTGGGAAACTGCTCCGGCGCCTCCATGCCAAAGGCAAAATGACATGGTCCGATACTGGGGCCAATGGCAACCAGAATATCTTTGGGATCACTTCCAAATTGCCTCTGCATCTTTTGAACAGCTTTTCCTCCGATATTCTGCACCGTTCCCCGCCACCCTGCATGAACTGCCGCAATGACGGATTTTTTCGGATCATATAAGAGAATGGGAACGCAGTCTGCCGCAAATACAACCAAAGGAACCCCCTTTTCTGCCGTCATCAAGCCATCGGTATCGAAAATATCGCTCTCTCGAACCAAGCCTTTTCCTGCATCCTCTCGGGTTACCAACCGGATGTGGTCGGTGTGTGTCTGACGGGACAGCACTGCCATCTCCATGGGAATCTGCAAGTCCTCTGCCACAAGCCGATAATTTTCCATTACCGCCGAGGCATCATCCTCCACTCGAAATCCTAAGTTCAATCCTGTAATCTTTCCGCAACTGACGCCACCTTGCTTCCCGGTAAACCCGTGAATGATATTGTCATCATACCGACCTAACAGAGAAGACTGCAGATAGACTCTTTCTCCATATTGAAGCCGTTCCATACTTGCCTCCTATACCTTGGAAATCCGCACACGCTCTATCTTGGTGGTTTTTCCCGTTGTTTCGTCAATCTCAAAAACACAACCGCAGAAGAACACTTCTCCCTCTGCCTTTTCGAACCGATACCGTTTTCCCGGGTTCTGATAAAAATCTAAAATAATATCTTTGCGAACCCCAAGAACCGAATCCTCCACGCCGGTCATACCCAAATCGGCAATGAAGCCGGTGCCTCCTGCCAGAATTCGTTCATCTGCCGTTTGGACATGGGTATGGGTGCCAAATACCGCTCCCACCTTACCGTCCAAAAAATGTCCCATGGCAATCCGCTCGCTGGTGGCTTCAGCATGCATATCCACCAAAATCACATCCGCATCCAACTTGGGCAGAAGTCGTTCCACCGCCCGAAAAGGACAATCCACCGGACTCATATTCACACGACCTAAAAGATTGATGACCGCAACTTTCACATTCCCCAAATCTGTTACACAGTAGCCCTCTCCCTCCATTTCAGGGGGGAGGTTAAGGGGGCGAATCAAATAGGAAAGTTCCTCTAATGCCCGTTCTGCACTCTTGTTGGCAAAGGTATGATTTCCCAACGTAATCACATCCACGCCACGCTCGTACAGAGTTTCGGCAATCTCATAAGTAATACCATTGGTATCTGCCGCATTCTCTCCATTGGCAACACAAAAATCTATGCTATATTCCTTTCGAATCCGATTCAGGTTCCGATAAACATATTCCCGACCCGGCTCGGCAACAATATCTCCGATTGCTAAAATACGCAAGGTTATTTTCCTCCTTTGGCTCTTTGGCGCACCGCCTCATAAAGCAGAATTCCTGCCGCAACCGATGCATTCAAAGACTCAATCTGTCCAATCATGGGAATCTTCACCAAGAAGTCACAAGCCTCCCGTGTGAGTCGGCTCATACCCTCGCCCTCACTTCCGATGACAATGGCAAGGTTTCCCGTCAAATCACAATCACTATGTACCTGAGTACCGCTCAGGTCGGTGCCCACAATCCAGATACCCTCTTTTTTTAACTTCTCGATGGTCTGACCTATATTGGTCACCCTTGCTACTTTGGTATATTCCACCGCACCTGCCGAAACCTTAGCAACGGTAGCGTTCAGGGCAACACTCCGATTCTTGGGGATAATCACACCATGTGCTCCTGCCGCATTGGCAGTACGGATGATGCTTCCTAAATTGTGGGGATCACTGATTCCCTCTGCAATCACCACAAAGGGCGCCTCCTCCCGCTCCTTGGCAAGATCTAAAATCTCCTCCACCGAGGCATAGGTGTGTGCCGCAATCATGGCAACAACCCCTTGATGATTCTCCCCCTCACAAATGGTATCAAGTTTCCTCTTATCCACAAACCGATAGAGAACCCCTTTCTCCTTGGCAAGATTTCGAATCTTACCAATCAGCGTGTGACGAAGCCCG
>JAZRCD010000370.1:0-3939 GCA_045635425.1 Ructibacterium sp.
GAATTGATACCTGTTGCAATGCGGCAACTGCCGCCTTGCTGGAGGATGACAGATTGGTTGCGCAGACTGTCATCAATAGCGGAAAAACCCATTCCCAGAAAATGATGCCGCAGATTGAGGAAATGTTCCGTCAGGCGGAAAAAGAAGTATCTCAGGTTGACTGCTTTGCGGCGGCGGTGGGACCCGGTTCCTTTACCGGTGTTCGGATTGGTGTTGCTACCGTAAAGGCGTTGGCACAGGCGGTACAAAAGCCTTGTGTTGCCGTGTCTACTCTTCAGGGGCTTGCCCACAATGTGTCGGTATTTGAGGGGGTAATTTGCCCCATTTTGGATGCCCGTCGGGAGCAGGTTTATAACGGTTTGTTCCGTGGCGGAAGAACTTTGGAACGGCTCTGTGATGACAGAGCGCTGGGCATAGAGGAACTGTTGGAGGAACTGCAAAAGGATGACGCTCCTGTCCTCTTTTGTGGAGACGGTGTTCCCGTCTTTCGGGATAGAATTTCGGAAGTCTTGGGAGATAGGGCTATGTTTGCGCCTATTATGCAGAACATGAATCTGGCAGGATCTGTGGCCGAGATTGGCCTTGCCAAGGAAAGAAATGGGGAGACCATTTCCTATGGAGAATTGGTTCCGCAGTATATAAGACTTTCCCAAGCGGAGCGGGAAAGACAAGAAAAAGAAAACCGAAAGGGTTGAGAATAGATTGAAAAACTGGATGAAACGGGGCATAGTGGGAATTCTGTGCCTGAACCTGATGCTTGGAAGTATGGCTATGTTGCCATTTTCGGCTTATGCCGTAGAGGATACAACGGCCGCTGAAACAGAGAAAAAGGAAGAAAAGGAGCCGGAACGTCCCACCCATGATAAGGACGGAAAGCCCATCCTCAGTGAGGGTGCGGTGGGTATCCTGATTGACGGAAAGACCGGACGTGTGCTTTATGAGTCGGGCAGTAATAAGAAAATGTATCCGGCCAGCACCACCAAGGTAATGACCGCTTTGCTGGCGTTGGAAGCAGTGGAGGCGAAGAAGGTTTCTCTTGATCAAAAGATCACCATCAAGAAAGAGATGCTGAAAGGATTGGATCCCGACGGCACCAACATGGCTTTAAAAGATGGTGAGGTTATTAAATTTCAGGATCTTTTATACGGCTTGATGATTCCTTCCGGCAACGATGCCGCCATGGCAATTGCATATACGGTCGGTGGAAGTCAGAAGCAGTTTGTGGATATGATGAATCAAAAGGCAAAGGAACTTGGTTTGACCAAGACCAAATTCAACAATCCTCATGGCCTTTCCGATAAAAAGCACTATACCACAGCGGCAGAAATGGCAATCATCGCATATCATGCTATGCAGAAACAGGCGTTTCGTGAGATAGTGGAAATTGCGCATATTAAGATTCCGCCCACAAATAAGACGGAGGAAGAACGCTATTACATCAATACCAACGGCTTGGTTTCCACCATGCGTTATACCCAGTATTATTATCAAGGTGCAACCGGAATCAAGACGGGATATACCGATGATGCGGGAAACTGCCTGGTGTCCTCTGCCCAAAGAGGAGGAGTGGAACTGATTGCTGTTCTTTTCCACGCCAACGGCGTTGATAAATCCCATAAGGATTCGGCGCGGATGTTGGATTACGGATTTTCGGAGTTTGAGTTGATGACCCCGGTTAAGGGAGATCAAATCCTGAGTGAGGTTAAGGTAAAGTGGGGTAAATCCCGTGAGAGCGTAACGGTATCTGCGGTAGAACCCATCTCGGTGCTGGTTCCCAAGGGTACAAAGCCGGAGGAACTGACCATTGAAACCGAACTTCCTGAATTTATAAAGGCTCCGGTGGAGAAGGATATTCTGGTCGGAAAGGGAATCATTCTCTTGAACGGAACTGTAATAGGCGAGGGTCAACTCCGAGCCGATTTGGATGTTTCCAGAAGTGTTTTTTGGCCCGTTTATGCGTTCTTTGAATGGTTGTGGAGTTTTCTTGTGATTCGGGTTCTTTGCTACTTGGTTCTGGCGGCGGCAGGGATATTTGTTGTTATGTTCCTTGTTCGAGGTCAAAAGGAATGGGCTAAGTTGCGGAGAAAAAAGTCTCGAAGAAGAAAGTAAGGCAGAAAATAAGAAACAATCTGAAATTTATCTTGAAAAAGTAAGTCTGTTATGCTATACTGGATAAAATGGTAAGAAAACTAAGATAAAGAGGATATTATGGAAAAGATATTTGGAGTTTATGGTTGGACATTTTTGCTGTCATTAATACCTATTTCAGAGATTCGTGGCGCAATGATATATAGTCTGCCGCAGATTGAGCATACAGTTTGGAATATGCTGTCGGTATATTTGCTTGCAGTATTTGCAAACTTCCTTCCGGTGCCCTTCATTATGTTGCTTTTCCGCCCGCTGGTAAAATGGCTGAAAAAGACAAAACTTTTTGGTAAAGCGGCCCATTGGCTGGAGAAAAGAACGGAGAAAAAAGCCTCGAACTTAAAGGCGGCAAGTGCTTGGGCGCTGATGATTTTTGTGGCAATTCCCTTTCCCACAACGGGTGCGTGGACGGGTTCCATGATTGCGTCTTTGCTGGATATGCGGTTTAAATATGCCCTTCCGGCTATTTTGTGTGGTATTTTGATTTCAGGTTTGATTATGATGTTGCTGATGACCGGTGTGTTGAATCTGGGCAGTCTGGGTGACATTATGACGCATCAATAGTGGTGCATGAGAAAGGAATGTTGATATGAGAGAAGGAATAGGTCAGAAGACAGGAGCCGGCAGAAAGACGCTGATTACATTCGGCATTCTGTTCTTGGCAATAGGTATCTTTCTGGTATCTTTCGTTTGTTCTTGGCAGGTTATGATTGAATCATCACAACCGGCTGAAGACGCAGACGCTACCTTGGTAGAAGAAAATGAAAGGTTGGAAGAAGAAGTACAACTGTTATTGGAACAGATGGACATCTTAGAAAGCGAACTGGAGAAGTATAAGGAAAGCGATGACGAATTGGTCGACGAAAGCGATGACCGCAATACGAAAACATCATCCGACTCGGATAGAAGCACATCGTCTTCCGGATATACTCCGAAAAGTACGGTGAAGCCGTCTGGCGGATCTTCTACCACATCTACTTCAGGAGGATCATCTTCCACAAGTTCTTCTCAGAACAGAACCTCATCTACCGGTAAAACGTCCTCATCAAGCAGCACATCTTCTTCGGGAAGTACTTCATCATCCGGCAGTTCTTCATCGACAGGAAGTACATCATCTTCAAGTAGTTCCACATCGTCGAGCAGTTCTTCATCAAGTAGTTCGTCATCGACAGGAAGTACATCGTCTTCCGGCGGTACAACTTCCTCAAGCAGTGGAGGAACGTCTTCCGGTAACAGCAGTAGTTCAGTAAGTGAAATTTACGAATAAAATAGAAGAGAAACAGGAGGAAGAATAGGATGGAAAAACCAAAGTATAAAAGAGTCATGCTGAAAATCAGCGGTGAGGCGTTGGCAGGTGCAAAGGGGTTTGGTTTAGATCAACCTACCATCAACGCCATTGCGCAGAAGATTAAGGAATGTTATGATATGGGCGTTGAGATTGCCATTGTTGTTGGTGGTGGTAACTTCTGGCGTGGCCGTACCGGTGAGGGTATGGACCGCTCCCGTGCCGACCATATGGGAATGCTTGCAACAGTAATCAATTCCTTGGCGCTTTTGGATGCTTTGGAACAACTTGGCGTAGAGGGTCGGGTTCAGACCGCTATTGAAATGCGCCAGATTGCGGAACCCTATATCCGCTTAAAGGCGGGCAGACATCTGCAAAAGGGTCGGGTTGTTATCTTTGCCTGTGGTACAGGCAACCCCTTCTTCTCCACCGATACAGCAGCTGCACTTCGTGCGGCAGAAATTGATGCAGAGGTTATTCTTCTTGCAAAGAAAGTGGATGGCGTTTAT
>JAZRCD010000371.1:0-1798 GCA_045635425.1 Ructibacterium sp.
CTTCGGGCCGTCCGAACTCGAACACGTGTTCTTTGTCCTTGTCCCCGTGCCGTCCCACCCCCTCCACCAGTTGGTTGAGCGAGTTGTAATAGCTCCTTCCGACCGAGAGCGTATACCAGCACATGCCGCGCTTGATTTTCCGTCCGATTCCCATCGTCTCGGTCTGTTGGCGGAAGGTTTCCTTTTCGTATTCATACTCCATACGCAGGAGCAGTTCTTGCCTCTGTAACAAGGAGATGGGCGATGTGGTGTGTATGGAGTTCTGGCTCATGGACTTCTCTGTTTTTTTATTTCTATGTGCAAAGATACAATTAGAAACTGGCTATCCAACAATTTGGAGGAAAAGTTTAGGGAAATGCCCCTATAAATGATAAAACTAGAAGAAGTCAAACTTGAGTCCGAATGACAATCTCAAGTAGTCATCCGGATGCAGATGATTGGTAAATGCACTCGCTACATACAGGTCGCAGGTGCTGATTTCATAAAAGGCCGTAATGCTACGGGAGAAGAAACGCTTCTTATCCGGAATGTTGAAACAGAGACGTTGGCCCACGAAAACATGTGTACGCATACGGGTAGAGAAACCATAATATCCTCGTGGATACCGGTCGGGCTCTTTCGTCCAGAACTCATCACTGAAAACCGTATTGAAGTACATACCGCATGTCAGCGGTTCAAAAGTGAATCTGTTGCTCAGCTCTTTCTTCCAAGGGATGAAGTTCTGCTTCAGTGTTAGGGTAAACTTGCTTTTGTCGGATGCATAGCGGGGGAGAAAGCCTAAAAATACATCCGTCTCCCATTGGTCCTTCTTGCCGTATGACCATCCCATGCCCATGTTGAGGAATCCCATCCCACCGGCATATTGAATCTTTGAATAAGTAGGAATCAGCGATTCCCAGAATTGCTGGTAAGTGGCTACCCGCTTTTTATAGCCACTTGTTTCATCTTCTCTACACTCCGCATATCCATCCAACGAGAAAAAAAGGATACAGACTGTCATGATAACCGTCTTAAAATTCAACCACTTCGTGTTCATAACCATCTTCTGTTAGGGTGAATACTATATAACTTCTTTTCTTGGCGCAGGGTGTTTGATAATACAGCACACCGTCGTTGAAGAACTCATTGATCTGATAACTATGGGCATGACCGTTCATACAGAACAGCAGGTTGGGAAACTCCTTCAGATAAAGCTGGAACACATTGGCCACATTGTTGTTGAATTCCAGGTCGAAAGGAGGGACATGCATCACCACAATGGTTTTCTCCACCCCTTCGGGCAGATTCTTCATGAGATTTTCCAAGAACGAAAAATCGGGCACCGGTTCGGAATAATCATATTCCATGCAATTGGTATTCAGGCAGATGAACAACACATTGCCGGCACGGAAGTAGAAGTTGGGATTACCCCACACTTCCTTGTAGACATCTTCGCCCGTTCCCAAGCAATCATGATTGCCTAGCAAAGCGAACCACGGCATTTGGAAATCCTGCATTATGTCACGCTGCATGATGAACTCGTGTGTAGCACCGAAATCCGATATGTCGCCTCCGTGAATCACAAAATCAATGTCTGCACGTCGGTTGATGTCAGCCACCATGGCCTCTGTCTCGTCATACCATCTCTGGGTATCACTGATAAAGGCAAAGCGAAAGGATTTCTTGTCTTTCAGCTTTTCTTCCAACAGGCGGATATTCTTCTCGTTGAGATTTTTCTCTCCACGCACATAAGCGTCGTATGGATGTGATTCAAGCATGTCGCAGCTTTGTGTCCCAAGCATGGTTAGGACTAGAATCG
>JAZRCD010000372.1:0-5261 GCA_045635425.1 Ructibacterium sp.
TTGTGGAACTTTCCAGTTTTCAGCTCCATACCATGAAGAAAAGTGCACAGATTTCGGTGGTAACCAACGTGACCCCCAATCATCTGGATTGGCATACGGACTATCAGGAGTATATTGATGCCAAGAAGGCGATTTTCTCCAATCAGGAAAACCAAAAGGTTGTCCTGAATTATGATAATGAAATCACCCGTAACTTCGGAAAAGAGCATGAAAATCCCGTGTATTTCAGTTCCAAGGAACGACTGGATGACGGCTACTGCCTGCAAGGTGAGACCATTGTTAAAATGGAAAATGGAGCGGTTGTAAAAGAGGTGTTGGATATTAACACCATTTACATCCCCGGGATGCATAATGTAGAAAACTACATGGCTGCCATTGCGGTAACGGATAGCCTCATATCCGAAGATGTAGTGCGGGAAACTGCAACCGAATTCCATGGTGTTCCTCACAGAATCGAGTTTGTTCGTGAACTGGACGGCGTGAAGTTCTATAACGATTCCATCGCAAGTTCTCCTGCAAGAACCACCGCAGGTTTGGTTTCCTTTGGAGATCAAAAGGTAATCCTGATTGCCGGCGGATACGATAAGAAGATTCCTTTCGATGAATTTGGCAAGGTGGTCAATGACAGAGTCAAGAAACTGGTTTTGGTTGGCGTTACCTCTGAAAAGATTGAGACCGCCGTTAAGAACGCCGAAAACTATAACGGATTGCCCATTTCCCGTTGCAGCGAATTCAAAGAAGCAGTGGAAACAGCTCGTAAGTTGGCAGAGAAGGGAGATATTGTTCTTCTGTCTCCTGCATGTGCAAGTTTCGACTTGTTCAAGAACTTTGAGGTTCGTGGTAACACCTTCAAAGAAATCGTAAAAGGTTTTTAAAAAGTTTTAAAAATCTCTTGCAAAAGTTAGCAAAAGTGGGTATAATATTCTTATTATAATAAATTTTGTATAGGAGGAACAATATGGAACAGTTTGCAGCATTTATTCCTATGTTGGCGATGATTGCAGTATTTTACTTTATCTTGATTCGCCCGCAGAAGAAAAAAGAAAAGAAATTGCGTGAGATGTTGGCAGCACTCCGTGTGGGAGATGAGGTTGCATCCATTGGCGGTATCCATGGTAAGATTGCCAGAATCAAGGATGATATCTTTGTTCTGGAAACCGGTATCGGTACCATGAAATCTTATATTGCTATCGAGCGTGCCGCAATCAGCCGTCTGATCAAAGAAGGAAAAGGTAAGGCTGATGATTTAGCAGGTCTGCCCGATGAGGAAGTTGCCGAGGCAGAATAAGAAGTCATATCATGACAATCCCTTGCATACCATAAAGTATGGAGGGGATGCCTATGGCAAAAGAAACAGCAGAGAAACTTCCGTTTCTTGACGTTGTATATTTATGTAAGAACACCTTGTTTTGTTTTTTGGCAACGGGGATACTGTTACTGATTGGCGCGGTGGTGGTTACCTACCTTTCGCTGACAGAGAATGTGACAGAACTTCTGGTGATGATTCTGACAGCACTCGGTGTCTTTTTAGGTGGCTTTCGCAGTGCCGGAAAGGCAGGACGTCAGGGTCTCTTGCAGGGGATGCTGTTTGGTGTGGCCTATATGACGATACTTACCCTGGTGGGGATGATCGGTTATGGATGGTCCATGAACCAAACCTCCTGGTTGACCATTTTGGTGGGTGTCCTTTGTGGTGCCATTGGCGGTATGATGGGTGTGAATACCAAATCACAAGCAAAATCAAAACGAAAACGATAAAATAAAGGAGAGAGAATCATGAAGAGAATTAAGACCTTGAATCAGGCTACTTTGAAGCAGAGCGCAGCAAAGGGTGGTTGTGGCGAGTGCCAGACTTCCTGTCAGTCTGCTTGTAAGACTTCTTGCACCGTTGCAAACCAGAAGTGCGAGAGCCATAAGGCGTAAGAGACAAAGCATGAGAGCCGGACGCTCTGGCGATTGCCATGGGCGTCCGCTTTTTATTGTAGAATACCGAAAACGGAAAGAGGATTTTTATGGTTCACATATTTCATATGAAGGATAAATATCTGGCGCTGGATGTGAACAGCGGATGTGTTCACGTGTTGGACAAGTTGTGCTATGATATTTTAGATGTATTATGCAAAGAAGAAAAAACGCCCAAGGACGTTTCTGAAGCAGAGATAGTGGAGCGGTTTAAAGACGAATACCCCCATGCGGAGATTCAGGAAGCATGGTCGGATATTCTGGAATTGACCGAGAACGAGACGCTGTTCTCCACCGATGTATACGATGAGATTGCCGGCAAGTTGAAGCGGAACTCTCCTGTAAAGGCCATGTGTCTGCATGTTGCCCATGATTGTAATCTTCGTTGTGCATACTGCTTTGCTGACGAGGGCGCATACCATAACCGTCGTGAACTGATGAGTGTGGAAACGGGAAAGAAAGCAATGGATTTCCTGATTCAGGCATCGGGAAAAAGACGGAACTTAGAGGTGGATTTCTTTGGCGGTGAACCTTTGATGAACTTCAAAATGGTGAAGGAAGTGGTGGAATACGCCAGAGAACAAGAGAAAATCCACGACAAGAACTTCCGGTTTACCATTACCACCAACGGCATTCTGCTCAATGATGAGAATATAGAATACATCAACAAAGAGATGTCCAATGTGGTTCTTAGTTTAGACGGCAGAAAGGAAGTCAATGATAAGGTTCGGTGTCGAATCGACGGAAGCGGTTCCTATGACAGTATCGTCAAGAAACTTCAGAGAGTTGCCGAGAGCCGGAATCAGGATAACTACTATGTGAGAGGCACCTTCACCCGATATAATCTGGACTTTGCCAAGGATGTTCTTCATTTGGCAGATTTAGGTTTCAAACAGACTTCGGTAGAGCCGGTGGTCAGTGAGCCGGAGGCACCTTATTCCATTCGTGAAGAAGATTTGCCCCAAATCTATCAGGAGTATGAAAACCTGGTGGAGGAGTACTTAGATCGTCGAAAGAACGGAAAGTGGTTTAATTTCTTCCACTTTATGATTGACTTAGAGCAGGGTCCCTGCGTAATCAAACGTCTTTCAGGATGTGGTGCCGGATGCGAGTATCTGGCGGTTGCTCCTAACGGTGATATCTATCCCTGTCATCAGTTTGTCGGCACGGAAGAATATAAGATGGGTAACCTGACAGAGGGGACATTGAATCAGGAGATTCGAGACCGCTTTGAGGGTTGTAATGTCTACACCAAACCCAAGTGTCGGGAGTGTTTTGCCAAGTTCTACTGCAGCGGTGGATGTATGGCAAATGCATGTCTCATGAACGGAGATATTAACGAACCCCACGAAATCAGCTGTAAGCTTCAGCGGAAACGTGTGGAGTGCAGTCTCTATGCCAAAGCCGTGGAGGCAGAGTGGGAAGAATAAAGAAAAAAGATGGAACATTTGTTCCATCTTTTTATATTATTTCAGCAAGCATACTGCGCAGGCGGAGATGCCTTCACCTCGGCCTTCAAAGCCTAAATGCTCGGTGGTGGTGGCTTTTACGTTCACTGCCACATCACTGCCCAAAACCTCTTGAATATTTTCCACCATGGTAGGGATAAATTCTGCAAGTTTCGGCTTTTGTGCAATGACGGTTGCATCGATGTTTTCAATGCCAAAGCCGGACTCCGTCAATAGATTTTTTACATGGGCAAGGAGTTTCATGCTGTCTGCCCCTTTATAGGAAGGATCGGTATCGGGGAAATGTTTTCCAATATCACCCATGGTGGCGGCACCTAAAAGCGCGTCCATCACGGCATGAATCAGAACATCCGCATCGGAGTGACCCAACAGCCCTTTTTCATAAGGGATATTTACGCCGCCTAAAATCAAGGGGCGCTCCTCCACCAACTGGTGGACATCGTATCCAAAGCCGATTCGCATAGAGATTCCTCCTTATTTGTTCAGAACGTATGCCTCTGCCAGAGGGATGTCCTCCGGCGTGGTAATCTTAATATTTTCATAACTGCCCGGAACCACTTTTACAGGGATGTTCATGCATTCTGCCAAGGCACAATCGTCAGTAGCAGAAATGCCGTTTTCTACGGCAGTTTTGTGTGCAGATATGATTGTTTCGGTCACAAACCCTTGGGGGGTTTGAATCTGTACCAGTTCCTCTCTGGGGAGGGTTTCGGTAATCAATCCGTCGGAAGAAACACGCTTGATGGTGTCTTTGGCAGGCACACCTAAGGCTGCAGCAGGATAAGAAATCAGGGTATCCATCAGGGCTCGAATTTCCGCCTCTTTGACGAAGGGGCGGGCGCCGTCATGAATCAGAACAAGCGGTTCGGTTACGTGGTGTAAGCCGGCACAAACAGATGCCTGACGGGTATCTCCGCCGGGGATGATAGCGGTTACCTTAGGAATACGAAATTCTTTTGTCAAAGCCTCCACGGCAGGAATATCTTCCTTACGGGTAACAATGATGATTTCGGCAATCTCCGGTATACTTGAGAAGGTAAGTAATGTGTGCGCCAATACCGGCTTTCCGCCAAAAGTCAGAAACTGCTTATTGTTTCCGCCCATGCGAGTGCTGTTGCCTGCCGCCGCAATCAGGGCAGAGGCGGTTTGCATATTCTTCATACAGACCTCCTTAACCGGGAATCTTCTCCATCAACAGTTCTTCCACCTGATGGTAGTCCATATCTTTGGAAAGGCCAATCTCTGAGATGAGAGCGGCTTTTGCATGATTCAGCATTTTCCGCTCTGCATTGGAGAGGCTTTTTTTCTTATCTTTCAGGAGCAGGATTTTCACAATTTTGGCCACATCGGGCAGTTTTCCCTCTTTGAGCAGAGCGATATTCTCCCGATAGCGTTTGTTCCAGTTGCTGTCCTCTCGGTCTTCCTCCGTATCTCCAAAATGATGAATCACATCATCTGCCTCCTGAGCAGAAACCACCGGTCGAAGTCCGATGCCGTCTGTGTTGGCAGTGGGAACCAAAACCTCCACATTCCCAATGGATAGATTCAGTACATAATATTTGTGCTCTTCGCCTAAGATGCAACGATTTTCTACGCCTTGAATGGTTCCTGCACCGTGCATAGGATAGGCAATTTTGTCTCCAATTTGAAACATACCCTAACCTTCTTTCTTCTTGCGCTGTCAAAGATCCTGCAGAACTTCTCGGATATTGTGATAGGCACATACCTCAATTTTATCAAATTTTTTTAACTTATTCCGACTGGATGCCGGAATGATGCATTTGCGAAATCCTAATTTTTCAGCCTCAGCAATTCTGTTTTCCAGGAAGT
>JAZRCD010000373.1:0-2617 GCA_045635425.1 Ructibacterium sp.
TGATATCGGAAGATACGATTTCGTCCTCGTTGTAACCGAAGGACTCGGAAGCTGCTGCCTTCATAGCTGCATTGATGCCTTCCTTGGTTACGTCTGCACCCTTAACAACTGCGGTCAGGATGGTGGTAGAACCGGTGGGAACGGGAACACGCTGAGCCGCACCGATGAGCTTACCGTTCAGTTCGGGAATAACCAGACCGATTGCCTTTGCAGCACCGGTGGAGTTAGGAACGATGTTAACAGCACCTGCTCTTGCACGACGGAGGTCACCCTTTCTGTGAGGACCGTCCAGAATCATCTGGTCGCCGGTGTAAGCGTGGATGGTTGCCATGATACCGCTCTGGATGGGAGCGTAATCGTTCAGAGCCTTAGCCATGGGAGCCAGGCAGTTGGTGGTACAAGATGCAGCGGAAATGATGGTGTCATCCTTGGTCAGGGTGTCTTCATTTACGCTGAATACGATGGTCTTCAGGTCGTTACCTGCGGGAGCAGAGATAACTACCTTCTTAGCACCTGCATCGATGTGTGCCTGAGACTTCTCCTTGGAGCAGTAGAAACCGGTACATTCCAGAACTACGTCTACGCCGATTTCACCCCAGGGAAGGTCTGCTGCCTTGGGTTCGCTGTAGATAGTGATCTTCTTTCCGTCTACGATGATTGCGCCCTCAGCTGCTTCTACGGTATGACCATCATATCTACCCTGAGAAGAGTCATACTTTAAAAGATGTGCCAGCATCTTAGGATCGGTCAGGTCGTTGATTGCAACTACCTCATACCCCTCTGCGCCGAACATCTGTCTGAAAGCCAAACGGCCGATACGGCCAAAGCCGTTAATTGCTACTTTTACTGCCATAGTAAAGTACCTCCTAAATATAATAATTTAATTTTTTACTGTGTTTATTTTACCGCATATTCCAAAAATATACAAGTGGTTTTTCAAAATTTGTGAAAGTTTTAACTTTCCATGACAAATGGTACTAATTTTCTCCCAATTTTTGTAGAAAACTACGAGTCCTCTCACTCTTTGGATTGTTAATCACTTCCTGAGGAGTTCCTTCCTCCTCCACCACGCCGTCTGCCATAAAGATAATCTTATCGCTGACATTTTGAGCAAAATCAATCTCATGGGTCACAATTACCATGGTTACATGCTCTGCCGCAAGTTTCCGAATTACCTTCAGGATTTCACCGGTCAACTCCGGATCCAAAGCAGAAGTGGGCTCGTCAAAAAAGAGTATTCTCGGTTTCAACGCCAGTGCCCGAGCAATGGATACCCGCTGTTTCTGACCACCGGAAAGTTCGCAGGGATAGTTCTTTAACTTATCGGACAATCCCACACGGGCAAGCAGATCTTCAGCATTCTTTTGAATTTCCGCCAGAATCTCCTTTTTATTTTCTTTATAATCCTCCCGCTCCTTCGCAAGGAGTCGGGGAGCAAGCATCACATTATCCAGAACATTGTACTGAGGAAACAGATTGAAATCCTGAAACACCAGGCCGAAGTTCAACTGTTTTTTTCTGATTTCCTTGGCAGGTGCACTCTTTTCGCTGCTTCCGTCAAACAAAAGTTTTCCGTCCAGCAAAATCTGTCCTTGATTGGCACGCTCTAAAAAGTTGATGCATCGAAGCAGGGTGGTTTTTCCGCTTCCGGAAGAACCGATGATGGAGACCACCTCTCCCTCTTCCATAGAAAAGTTAACACCCTTTAAAACTTCGGTCTTTCCGAAATTCTTGTAAAGGTTTTTAATTTCAAGTATCGACATGGTCTCACCCCCTATTCAAAATAGTTCATCTTTCTCTCTATGTAAGATAAAAGGAGAGAAAGAACACCTGTAAACGCCAGGAAGTATAGGCCGGTTCCAAAGAGCGGCCAGATAATACCACGGGACGCAAACCGCTGTGCATTCATGATAATTTCCGTTACACCAATAACACGAGCAAGGGCACTATCCTTTACCAAGGTAATAATTTCATTGCCCATGGACGGGGTAATCCGCTTAACCACCTGAAACAGTACAACCTTAAAGAACGTCTGTGTTCGGGTAAGACCCAGAACCTGTCCAGCCTCGTACTGGCCCACCGAGATGCTTTCAATACCACCACGATAGATCTCGGAAAAATAGGTGGCATAGTTAATGACAAAGGCAATCACCGCCGCTGTCATTCTGGAAGAAATGGGATAGTTAAATACAAGACCCGGCACGTAAAGAACCACAAACAACTGAAGCATCAGCGGGGTTCCGCGGATAATCCAGACAAAGGTTCTTGAAACTGCCGAGATGGGTTTTAGCTTAGATAGCCATCGAAGGCAGATAAACTTTGATTTCGTAAAGCCTTTGAAGGGTGCCCATTTTGACATGGTACATAAAGTAATTAAAAGGCCTAATGGCATGGACAGAACCAATGTAATCAAGAACAGAAAACAGTTTGTTCCAAACCCTTCCAGTAATTGCATCCATATTTTCATTATGCTTTTCCTCCAAACGCTTCTTCCATCTTAAGGATGGCATCATAAATCATTTCTTCGGTAACAGGATACGGAATCACGTTCATGTCCGGATCCTTTAAAGTTGCCTTGAGCACCCGTGTCAGGTAATCAAAATCAACCGGGATATCT
>JAZRCD010000374.1:0-2997 GCA_045635425.1 Ructibacterium sp.
ACTGGTGATTGTGGAGTCCCCTACCAAGGTGGATTCTGTGAAAAAATATCTGGGAAGTGGCTATACCATCGAGGCAACCATGGGTCATGTGCAGGATCTTCCCAAAAGTCAGTTGGGTGTGGATTTAGACAATGATTTTGAACCCAGATATATTACCATTCGTGGTAAGGGCGATTTGATTGCAAAACTGAAGAAGAAGGCAAAAGCCGCTGACAAAGTTTTGCTGGCAACTGACCCGGACCGCGAAGGTGAAGCAATTTCTTGGCATTTGGCAAACGTGCTTGAGATTGATCCGAACTCTGCTTGCCGTATTACCTTTAATGAGGTAACCAAGGATGTGGTAAGAGAAGCGGTAAAAGAGGCACGCCCCATTGATATGAATTTGGTAGATGCGCAACAGACTCGTCGTGTTCTGGATAGAATCGTAGGTTATCAGATAAGTCCCCTCCTTTGGAAAAAGGTTAAGAAGGGATTAAGTGCGGGTCGTGTTCAGTCGGTGGTTGTTCGAATGATTGTAGATCGGGAACGGGAGATTGAAGCATTCAATCCCGAAGAATACTGGACCATTGATCTGAAACTGACCAACGATAAAGGAAAGCTTCCTTTTGTGGCTAAGTTCTATGGTACTGCAAACGGCAAGAAAATGCCTATTTCAGATGAAGAAAAGGCATTGCAGGTTGTGGATGCGTTGAAAAAGGCTGACTATACCGTTTCCTCCGTGGTGAAGAAAGAGGTAAAGCGTCGGAGTGCACCGCCCTTTACCACCAGTACACTCCAGCAGGAGGCGTCTCGAAAGTTGAATTTTACCGCCCGTCGTACCATGATGGCGGCACAGCAACTTTACGAAATGGGTTACATTACCTACATGAGAACCGACTCTCTGCGTATTTCTCCTGTGGCACAGAACGAGGCGAGAGCCTTTATTGCAAGTCAGTACGGGGATGCATTTGTTCCTAAATCTCCCAAAGTGTATCGGGCAAAAAAGAGTGCACAGGATGCTCACGAAGCCATCCGTCCTACCGTTTGCACCAATACACCGGAGCAATACAAAGAAAAGATGAAACCGGATCTTTATAAACTTTATCGGTTGATTTGGCTTCGTTTTATGGCAAGCCAGATGGCGGATGCAGTTCTGGATTCGGTAAGTGTGGATATCAAAGCGGACGATTATCTGGTTCGTGCTATGGGTTCTGAGATTAAGTTTGCAGGATTTATGACTCTTTATGTGGAAGGTAAGGATGAGGAAGAAGAAAAGTCCAAGAAGATTCCGTCCTTGACAGAAGGACAGTCGCTGCTCCTGAAGGAAATTGATCCTGAGCAACACTTCACACAGCCTCCTGCTCGTTATACCGAGGCGGCATTGGTTAAGGCTATGGAAGAAGAGGGCATCGGTCGACCCAGTACCTATGCACCCACGCTGGCAACCATTACATCTGCAAGAGGATATGTGGCAAGAGACGGAAAGAGTCTTTATCCTACCGAACTTGGTTGCATTGTTACCGATTTGATGAAAGAGAACTTTCAGGATATTGTGGACATTGAGTTCACCGCAAATATGGAAGACAAAATCGAAACGGTTGCCGATGGCTCCACCGGTTGGAAGGAGATTATTCGGGACTTCTACGGACCTTTTGCTGAAACCTTAAAAGAGGCAGAAGAAAAGGTTGGCCGTGTTGAGATTCAGGATGAGGTATCTGATGTGGCCTGCGAAAAGTGTGGCAGAATGATGGTGTATAAGCAGGGTCGGTTCGGTAAGTTCTTGGCATGTCCCGGTTTCCCCGAATGTCGGAATACCAAAGCGATTTCTCAGGAATTGGATGTTCCCTGTCCCAAGTGCGGAGGAAAAGTCATTGTGCGTAAATCCAAGAAGGGTGCAACCTTCTACACCTGTGAGAAGAGTCCTGCTTGTGACTTCATCTCCTGGGATGAGCCTACCAAGGATAAGTGCCCCGAATGTGGCGGTACCTTGATGAAGGTTCGTGCATTCAAACGGAGAGGACCGGTTTCTTACAAGTGCTTCAACGAAGGTTGTGGCTACGTAAAGAAGCCAGCCACAAAGAAGAAATAACCCTCAGGGCTGTTGCGTATGGCAGCAGCCCTGATTTACATAGGAGGAGAATTTATGAAACTTCAGATTATCGGTGCCGGACTTGCCGGCTGTGAAGCGGCATGGCAGGCGGCAAATCGAGAGGTTCAGGTTACCTTATATGAAATGAAGCCCAAGAAGCATTCCCCTGCCCATAAGAGTAACGACTTTGCGGAATTGGTCTGCAGCAACTCTCTTCGTGCCGATGGTCTTGCCAATGCGGTGGGACTTTTGAAGGAAGAGATGCGACGCCTTGATTCCTTGATTATGGCTTGTGCAGATGCCACCAAAGTTCCTGCAGGTGGTGCATTGGCTGTGGATCGTGATGGATTTTCTGCCATGGTCACCGAAAAAATTAAAAATCATCCCAACATTACGGTGGTGGAAGAAGAAATTTGTGCTATTGATACAGAGGTTCCCACCATTGTGGCGGCAGGACCCTTGGCGTCTGATGCCATTGCAGAGGAAATTAAGAAACTGACCGATCTGGAAGGACTGCATTTTTACGATGCGGCGGCACCCATTGTCAGTTTCGAGAGCATTGATATGACCAAAGCCTTTCGGGCGGCACGATACGGAAAAGGTGGAGACGATTACATCAATTGTCCCATGAATAAAGAGGAGTACCTTGCTTTCTATCACGCTTTGATTACGGCGGAGGGTGCGGTAGTCCACGAAGGGGTGGAAAACCCCAAGGTTTTTGAGGGATGTATGCCCATTGAGATTATGGCAAAGCGTGGAGAGGACACCATGCGGTTTGGCCCTTTAAAGCCGGTTGGTCTGACCAATCCCCATGATGATACCCGACCCTATGCGGTGGTGCAGCTCCGTCAGGACAATGCTTCGGGAAGTATGTATAACATTGTAGGATTCCAGACCCACCTGAAGTTCCCGGAACAAAAGCGAGTCTT